>JBFGKR010000276.1:0-3614 GCA_041576575.1 Arenicellales bacterium
ATGAGGCCAAGGCCAAGGCGGCAAGAGTGGCGCTGCTGGCCTCTCGGACAAACACCATGCTGTCGATCCCGATGCTCTTTTTCATGATCGCGGGCACTCCTGCCCACCAGATGGGTATTTTCGGTTGACGCCCGCCAACAGCCGCGTCCGACATTCTCGACGCGTGTGCTGCCGACGAGCAATCGGACGTATAAGACGTATAATAGGGCGAACTTAACTTTACCGGTCTCTCGACCGTTGGCGCCCCACAGCAGGGCGCCTTTGCATTTATGGAAAGCGTTGATCACTGTTTAATGCGGACGTATGCGCGATTGCCCGTTAGCTTCGAACGCGGGGTCGGTGCATGGTTGTGGGACAGCGAAGGCAACCGCTACCTCGATGCCTTGGGCGGTATCTCGGTCGCGGCCCTGGGCCACTCCCATCCGCACGTGGCCGCCGCCATTTCGGAACAAGCCCGTACCTTGCTGCACACTTCTAACCTCTACGATATTCCTCTGCAGAGACGTTTGGCAGAACGTCTCTGTGGCCTCGCAGGCATGGATCGGGCATTTTTTTGTAACTCCGGCGCGGAAGCAAACGAGGCGGCGATCAAGCTCGCCCGTTTTTTCGGACACCAAAACGGCGTCGAGAGCCCGGCAATAATTGTTACCGACGGCGCGTTTCACGGGCGCACCTTGGCGACGTTGACCGCGACGGGTAACCGCAAGGTGCATGCGGGATTCGAGCCGCTGGTGTCGGGGTTCAAACGCGTCCCGTTCAACGACCTTGACTCGATTCGGCAAGTCGGCCACAGCAATCAAGATGTAGTGGCCGTACTGGTAGAACCGATCCAGGGTGAGGGCGGTATAAATATTCCGGATTACGGATACCTGGAGGGCTTGAGGCGGATCTGCAGCCAAAACGGTTGGCTGCTCATGGTCGACGAGATCCAGACCGGCATGTGCCGCACCGGGAGATGGTTCGCCTACCAACACGAAGACATCGTTCCAGACGTGGTTACGATCGCGAAAGCTCTCGGCAATGGGGTCCCGATCGGAGCCTGCCTCGCCCGCGGCAAAGCCGCCGAAGTCTTGGTGCCCGGTTCTCACGGGTCTACATTCGGCGGAAACCCACTCGCGTGCCGAGCGGGCTTGGCGGTTATCGATGTCATGCTCGAGGGTGACGGGCTCGACGCACGCGCAGCGGAACTCGGGCAGCGCATTCTGCAGAACATGCGGCAACGGCTGGCAGACCATCGATGCCTTCGGTCGATTCGGGGGCGCGGGTTGATGATTGCGGTTCAAACTCATCGTCCTTGTGCTGATCTGGTGTCAATTGCGCTGGAACAAGGGTTGTTGATCAATGTCACGGCTGATACCGTCGTTCGATTGTTACCGCCTTTGATACTCACGAACGAAGAAGCAGACCTGCTCGTCGAACGCCTGGTGGCGTCGATCCTGCGATTTGAGTTGAAGGCAACATGAGCGTGCGCCATTTTCTCACGTTGTTGGATCTAAGTTCGGAGGAACTTAGGTCGCTCATTAACCGAGCCATCGATCTAAAAGCGCAATTCAAGACCGGCAAATCCGAGCCGCAGTTTCGGTGGCATACCCTGGTGATGATCTTCGATAAGTCTTCCACGCGCACACGGCTTTCCTTCGAGGTCGCGATGAGTCATTTCGGAGGCCGCGCCATATTTCTGTCTCCCGGCAGTACTCAGCTCGGTCGAGGCGAACCTATCGAGGACACGGCACGCGTCATGTCTCGCATGGTTGAGGTGGTGGTTATTCGAACCTCGAGCCACGCCATGGTTGAGAGTTTCGCATTGCACTCACAGGTGCCCGTCATCAACGGGTTGACGGATCGCTTTCACCCGTGCCAACTGTTGGCTGATATACAAACGTACACGGAGCTCCGAGGTGATATACGGGATCGCCGAGTCGCATGGGTGGGGGACGGCAACAATGTATGCAACTCCTGGATCAACGCCGCACATCGGTTCCAATTTGAGCTTTCCATAGCGACGCCTCGCGATTATCGTCCCGATCCCGAGCCATTACGCAACGCCGGTGATCGAGTCGAAATCGTAGACAACCCGATGGACGCCGTGCGAAACGCGGACATCGTCGTCACTGATACCTGGGCGAGCATGGGACAAGAGGAAGAAAAGGAACAGCGCGTGAAGGCATTCAAAGAGTATCGCGTTGACCAAGTGCTCATGCGCCTAGCAAAATCGGATGCGGTATTTATGCACTGCCTGCCCGCTTATCGCGGGTACGAAGTGACCGCCGAAGTCATAGATGGCCCACAGAGCGTCGTGTGGGATCAGGCGGAAAATAGACTGCATGCCCAAAAGGCGTTGCTGGAATACCTTCTGCGTGCCCGCCGAGACTAGATTCGATTTCGGTCTGCGGCGTTTTTAGAGTAACGGTTATGCCTGCCAACAAGGTACTGGAAGTGCGTGGCATCGTGTGCGCCCATGGCAATCGCGCGGTCGTGGATGGCTTGTCGTTTTCCGTACGTGCGCATTCCCTGGTTTGTCTTCTGGGTCCGAGCGGATGTGGCAAAACCACAGTATTGCGCGCAATTGCTGGCTTTCACCCATTGGCTGGCGGCGAAATAGAACTGAGCGGTCGGGTCGTTTCCAGAGCGGGGTACAGCTTGGCGCCGGAACTGCGTCGAGTAGGAATGGTGTTCCAGGACCACGCCCTGTTTCCGCACCTTAAGGTGATCGACAATGTACGATTTGGGCTGCGCGAGCGAAACGCTAGAAGCGCAAACCTTTTGGTCGAAGATATCTTGGAGCGCGTAGGGCTCGCGGACCTCCGCGACCGGTATCCGCACGAGCTTTCCGGTGGACAGCAGCAGCGCGTAGCGCTGGCGCGAGCCTTGGCGCCGAAACCGGCGTTATTGCTGTTGGACGAACCATTTTCCAATCTCGACGTGGAGTTGCGGGAGCGCTTGGGTTACGAAGTTCGCGACATCCTCAAGGACCAGGGGATCACAAGCGTTTTGGTTACACACGACCAGAGGGATGCATTCGCTCTCGGCGAGCGCGTCGGGGTCATGTATGAAGGCAAAATCATTCAGTGGGGCACGCCTTATGATCTCTATCACGAGCCCGCGCACCGCTTTGTTGCCGACTTTATTGGAGAAGGAGTGTTTCTGCGCGGAAAATCCCTGGCTCCGGGCAGCGTGGAGACGGAGCTCGGAATCGTGCGAGGCAAGCAAGGTCTTGATTGTAGCGCAGGTACTGCGCTCGACGTCCTGATTCGGCCGGACGACATTGTACCGGACTCAGGGGCTGCGATAGAGGCGAAGATTGTGCGAAAGGCATTCAAGGGAGCAGAAATCCTGTACACGCTGCGTCTTCAAAGCGGTACGGAACTGCTTTCATTGTTTCCAAGCCACGCCAATCACGATGTGGGCGAATCAGTCGGGGTTCGTTTGCAAGCGGACCATCTTGTCGTATTTGCCCACCATGAGTAGATTCGCGCGGGCGTTCATGCCGCTGGTGTGGTTCGCTCTCATGGCGACTCCCGTTCATGCAGCCGAACCGGAAAAGCCGGCAGCGTTGGCGGTGGCGGTCAAGGCGCTGGAACGTGGTCGGCTTCTTAAGCAACGGGGCTATTTCG
>JBFGKR010000277.1:0-3611 GCA_041576575.1 Arenicellales bacterium
ACGAGGGGCTGCACGGGGGCGTAGTGGCCGGCGACGTCGACGTTGCCAAGCACGTGGACCTGCTGATAGGAGTAGTCCCGGTCGTGAACCTAGAATGGATTCAAAAAATTCACCGGGATACGGCGGAACGCGGCTACGCCACCGAGGTCGTCACAGATACCATCTTGCGCCGCATGTACGATTACGTGCACTTCATTACGCCCCAATTCTCCCGCACAGACATAAATTTTCAGCGCGTGCCCCTGGTGGACACTTCGAATCCATTTATAGCTCGAGACATCCCCACGCCGGATGAAAGCGCGGTAGTTATACGCTTCCGCGAGCACGGCAGCCAAAACTTCCCTTATCTACTGCAGATGCTCCACAACTCGTATATGTCCCGACCGAACTCCATCGTAGTGCCCGGAGGCAAGATGGGGCTGGCGATGGAATTGGTCCTTACACCGCGCGTACAGGCGCTCATCGACAACAAGCGCAAGTTGGGATGAATACTCCGGCTTGATCGCTCGCCGGATGCGTCGTTGGGAGCGAGGGCTCCGCTTACTTGATTTTCGCCTCTTTATAGATCACGTGCTTGCGCGCCACCGGGTCGTACTTCTTGAGTTCCAGTTTCCCAGTCATGGTGCGCTTGTTTTTCGTGGTCGTGTAGAAGTGACCGGTACCGGCCGAGGAAACGAGTTTGATCTTGTCTCGCACGCTACGTCCTCCTTATATCTTTTCGCCCCGTGATCGGAGGTCCTTCAAAACCGCATCGATCCCGTTTTTGTCGATAATTCGCAACCCCTTTCTCGAAACGCGCAATCGGACCCAGCGATTTTCGCTCTCCACCCAGAAACGCCGGCGCTGCAGATTGGGTACGAAACTGCGTCGGGTTTTATTATTGGCGTGGGAGACGTTATTTCCCCGTGTGGTCCGTTTGCCGGTGACTTGACAGACTCGTGACATGTTGACTACCCGCGACGCGCGTCGAAAAAAGGAGTGGCTTTATACCAAAATTGGGCCCCAGGGGCCAGCGCCAGTCTCGAAATTCAACGGGGCGCGACTGGACGGTACTCTCACAACAGGCCCCGCTCGCTCATGGACACCACTTCCGTGTCGCCGACAACGAAGTGATCGAGCAAACGGATATCCACCAGAGCCAGTGCACGTCTGAGCCGTCGGGTGAGGGTTTCGTCGGCGGCGCTCGGCTCCGCCACTCCGGAAGGATGGTTGTGGGCGACGATCACCGCCGCGGCGTTTCGCGCCAAAGCGGCCTTGACGACTTCTCGCGGATAGACCGAGGCCCCGTCGAGAGTGCCGCGAAACAACTCCTCGAATTCCAGGACTCGGTGGCGGGTGTCGAGATACAGGCAACAGAAGGCCTCAAACGGATAATCCCTCAACTGCGCCCGCAGATACGTGCGCACCTGATTGGGCGAGGTCAGGCCGACCCCCCTCGGCAACGACTCGGCGAGATAGCGGCGGCCGAGCTCCAACGCCGCCTGCAAATGTGCGTACTTGCTCAAACCCACACCCCGGTGAGCGCACACAGCGCGTCTTTGCGCGTTGAGCAGCCCCCGCAGACCTCCGAAACTTTGCAGCAGGTGCCTAGCGAGGTCCACGGCGGTGTGGCCGGCACACCCGGTACGCAGAAAGACCGCCAATAACTCGGCATCGGAGAGAGACTTGGCGCCGCGGTTTGCGAGCTTCTCCCTCGGGCGCTCGTCCACGGGCCAGAGATTTATAGGCATACGACCCTCCTTGTCGTGAACTTGTGCGTCGGAAAATGGGGCTTTAGGTTTCCAATCCGTACCACCCACAGTACACTTCCTTTCCAGTCATGTCGAGCTTGAGCCAAAAACGCGTTTTACTCGGCGTAACCGGCGGCATCGCGGCTTACAAATCCCCCGATGTGGTGCGTCGGCTACGGGACGCCGGGGCCACCGTTCGCGTAGCCATGACTGCGAACGCCGAGCAATTCATCACCGCGCTCACCCTGCAGGCGGTGAGCGGTCAACCGGTCTATCGCAAATTGCTGGACGCGGATGCGGAATCGGTGATGGGGCACATAGAGTTGGCGCGTTGGGCCGACGTGGTGCTGGTGGCCCCTGCAAGCGCCGACTTCCTGGCGCGCATCACCCACGGCCACGCCGACGATATTCTCACCACCCTCTGCCTGGCGACGGAAGCACCCCTTGCGGTCGCTCCGGCCATGAACCAACAGATGTGGCAACATCCGGCTACCCGGAACAATCTGGCGACTTTGCGCGAGCGGGGGGTCGCGGTGTTCGGACCGGCGGAAGGCGCCCAGGCCTGTGGTGAAGTGGGCCCCGGGCGCATGCTGGAAGCGGTCGACATCGCGGCGCGTTTGTCCGGCTTGTTCGAAACTGGGGCTCTGCAAGAGAGCAAAGTCGTAATCACCGCCGGACCCACACACGAGGCGATCGATCCAGTGCGCAACATCGGCAATCGCAGCTCCGGTAAGATGGGTTACGCAGTGGCCCAGGCGGCCGCGGAAGCAGGGGCGGAAGCGGTGTTGGTTTCTGGTCCGACGCATCTGTCATGCCCGAGTGGCGTGCGCCGGATTGCGGTGACGTCCGCGAGGGAAATGCACGCGGCGGTACTCGCAGAAATTGCCGATGCGGACATCTTTATCGGAGTCGCGGCGGTCGCCGACTACCGACCGGAGAAATTCCATCCGCAAAAAATCAAGAAAAACAAAGACCGCGTAACCCTACAGCTCATCCGCAACCCGGACATCTTGGAAACGGTAGCGTCCCTCGAGAACCCGCCGTACACCGTGGGCTTCGCCGCGGAGACGCACAACGTGGAAGCCCACGCCCGGGAAAAACTGTTACGTAAGGGCGTGGACATGATCGCTGCTAATCAAGTCGGCGACATCGACACAGGCTTGGAAAGCGACGAGAATGCGCTGACGATAATCGTACGGAGTGACACTGTCTCGCTTCCGCTCATGAACAAACACAAACTGGCGCGCGCGCTCGTCGCTGAAATCGCGAATCGTTATTGTGCAGAGAGTAGAAGTAAAAATCCTAGACGAGCGCATCGGTAAATCCATACCGTTACCCGAGTACGCTACCGAAGGGGCCGCCGGACTCGACCTGCGGGCGTGCATTGATGAACATATGCGTGTGGAGCCGGGCGAGACCCATCTCATCCCTACGGGCATAGCAATCCACATAGCGGATTCCGGCCTTGCCGCGGTTATCCTGCCGCGTTCCGGGCTGGGTCATAGGCAGGGCTTGGTTTTGGGCAATTTGGTAGGTCTGATCGATTCCGACTACCAAGGACAGGTGTTGATATCTGCCTGGAATCGCGGTCCGCATAATGTCATCATCGAACCCGGCGACCGCATTGCTCAGATGGTGTTCGTCCCCGTCGCGCGGGTTCGATTCGAACTTGTGCGCGACTTCGACGCTTCGGCCCGCGGAGACGGCGGCTTTGGACATACGGGACATGACTGAGCTGCGGCGTGGACCCTCGGATACGGCGTGCGGCCTAATCATCCGCCAATACAAAAAAACACAGCGGGTAGCTTGAGCATTAACCTCAGAAAGTCTTCTCTGGTCACATTAGTTGTGACCACCGGTCTGGTTTTTGGCTTGATGGCC
>JBFGKR010000278.1:0-3605 GCA_041576575.1 Arenicellales bacterium
ACCGGTAGGGAGGGCATCGTCTCCGCGCCGTGCCGTCTTAGCAGCTTGAGTAGGAGCCGGTGTTTGGATATGCGGCTGAGTAGACCCAAGACAAGCCGGTGACTGGTCTCCGGTTCGAGTCGAAACAACAGGAAACGGATCAGGCCTTGCAGGGTTAGGGCGCCGATAGTGGTTGCCCCCCCGGATTCGGTCGATAGTTAAAATAAAAAGATATCACGAACTTTGGTGTCTACCCCCGTTCACAGATGTTCGTGCGGACCCAAGTAGCGCCATTGCCCTTCAGGAAGGCCGCCGAGTGCCACCGCTCCAATTCGAACCCTCTTCAAGCCGCTTACAATCAGATCCACCTGCTCGCACATGCGGCGAATCTGGCGCTTCCTGCCCTCGATCAACACGAATCGTAGCTGCTCAGGATTGATTTGATCAACCTGCACGGGTTTCAGGGCGCGGCCGTCCAAGTGCATCCCGTAACGCAACCGCTTCAGTTTTGATGCGTTAATTTTTCCTTCAACTCGGACGAGGTATTCCTTTTCAACAACGGCGTTCGGGCCGATGAGCGACCGCGCAACGCGCCCATCCTGCGTCAACACCAACAGTCCTTGCGAGTCGATATCCAGCCTTCCAGCCGGGGCCAGATTTCTTCTATGACTCGCATGGAAGTGGATTCCAGAGCGGTCGTGGCGGCAACGATTTCGTCTTACGATCAAAGATACCGCCGCCGGGTAATCCCCTTCCGGTTGACCGGAGACATAGCCTACGGGTTTATTCAATAGTACGGTCACCAAACGTCGCTGCTGCCGTTGCGCCGCGGTGGACAGTGCGATGGCGCAGTCCTCCGAGACCTTGATACCGAGTTCGGTTACCGTCTTTCCGTCCACCTGCACCGCCCCCAGTTCGATGAGACGGTCGGCCTCGCGACGCGAGCACAAGCCGCGAATCGCCATCAGTCTGGACAATCGCATATGTTTCATTCGCAGATTTCCGCACCAACTATCCCACGGAGCCGCGCTACGGACATGTTCGCGAGCACACGCGAGGCTTGGCACAACGGGCGCGCTAACGCGACGGCAGACCCAGAGTCGATATTTCCGAGATGGACTCGGCGTGCGCCCATAGTTCCTCGAATCGCTGGGTAAACTGCCTAGCCCGACCCCTGGCATCGAAGTTTGCGACTGCAACCGGCGTGTCGAAGTGCGGTTGATGCAGGTAGGCCCGGTCGTCGATGACGACAAAGAGATCAGACGTCGCCTCCATTTCCGTGGACATTCTTCTTGCCCGGACGTGGCTGGAAAAGCGCCTGCACAGCTGCAGCATGCGGCGATTGCGTTCCAGAAAGTATCTTTCGTCGCCAACCAGGATGTAAACACGATTGTGCAGATCTCGCGCTATCAGTCGCGCCAGCGCGTTGTAAGTGTTGGCGGATTGAAATGCGGGCAAATCCAGGCGCGGGCCGCAGAGTAACACTTTACGTCGGGCTTCGCCCAAGATTTTGACGACAGCGTCATCCGTTTCCTGGACGTCGCCGGCGTGAAGAATCGTGGAGCTGTCCGGCTGCATGCTAACGGCCTTCGTCGACCTGCTTCGCTGCATTGCCTGTGTAGGAATGTGGTGTCAGCTGCAATAATGAACGGGTCGCGTCCTCCGGTAAGCCGAGTTCACGAATGAATCGATGCAGATCCGAGCGCGAGATTTCGTCGCGTCCCCGTGTCAACGTCTTCAGCCGTTCATAGGGTTGTGAAATTCCGTAGCGGCGCATCACCGTCTGAATGGCTTCCGCCAACACCGACCAATTATCGTCCAGATCCTCCTTCAAGCGGACGGGATTGGCCTCCAGCTTCGCAATGCCCTTCAGCGCCGAGTTGTACGCCAGCAAGGCGTATCCGAACCCTATGCCGATGTTCCGCAGCACCGTTGAATCCGACAAGTCCCGTTGCCATCGACTCACCGGCAGTTTCGTCGCCAGGTGCTCGAACAGAGCGTTACCCAGACCCAGGTTCCCTTCCGAGTTTTCAAAGTCGATGGGATTGACTTTGTGCGGCATGGTGGAAGATCCCACTTCCCCGGTTCTCGTCTTTTGTCTGAAATAGCCCAGCGCGATGTATCCCCACACGTCGCGATTGAAATCGATCAGAATGGTGTTGAAGCGGACGAAAACGTGAAACAGCTCCGCCATAAAGTCGTGCGGTTCGATCTGTGCAGTGTGCGGATTCCACGTCAGTCCCAGGGACTCCACAAAACGTTGCGATACGTCGGGCCAGTCTGTTTCCGGGTAGGCGGCGTAATGGGCGTTATAGTTGCCGGTGGCGCCGTTGAGTTTTCCTAGCAGGGAAACCTGCGTACACTGGTCGAATTGCCGCCGCAGTCGAACATAGAAATTGAACATCTCCTTTCCCAAGGTCGTGGGCGACGCGGGCTGCCCATGGGTACGAGCCAACATCGGTTTATCGGAGTGCCCGGCAGCAAGACCCTTGATCGCTTCTAAGACGGCGCCCATCTGCGGAAGTAGCACGGAGTGAAGACCGTCTTTAATCATCAACGCGTAGGCGAGGTTGTTGATGTCTTCCGAAGTGCAGGCAAAGTGGAAAAACTCGCTCACGATGCGCAGTTCGTCATTGGTCTCCGTTCGCTCTTTGAGGAAATACTCGACCGCCTTGACGTCGTGGTTGGTTTCCGACTCGATCTGCTTGATTCGTTGCGCGTCTTCGGCGCGAAAAGAAGTATGAAGCGCCTCGAGTTGTTCGATGGTATCCTTGGAGAAACTCGGCACTTCCTTGATCGACGGTTCCCGCGATAGGGCTAGCAGCCAAAGTATTTCAACCTGCACGCGATACTTGATGAGTCCGAATTCGCTGAAAATATTCCGAAGCGCATCCGTCTTCGCGGCATATCGTCCGTCCAACGGCGACAATGCAGTCAACCGGAAGCGAGAGGAGTCGTTGTTTGAAGTGGACATTCTGCTAAGGAAGCGTTCGAACTTACCGAAGGTGTAATCAGATTTGTTGTGGTCGCCTCTGCGACTGAAATATTAACACAGGCGTACAAGCGACCCTATGTCCGCATCGACCCGCAGTTCACCGCCCGATGAAAAGCTGGAGTGAAATATCGCGGATCGAGCTTCGTGCACACGCAGCCCACCGTTTCCGAGAGGGGGGCGGATCCCGGCCGGATGTCCTTCTCATCGAGATTGACAGTCACAAGGCGGTGTTGAAGGATCACAACGCCTGCGACGGGCGTTTTGGTCGGTTTATCGGACCGTTGTTGGCCTGGCGCGAGGCCAAGGCGTTGCGAAGGCTGAACGGCGTTGCCGGCATTCCACGACTTTATGCCAGACCCGATCGCCGTTGCGTGCTCATGGAGTACATTCCCGGGAAGCATTTGGGCAGTGGATCGGAACGCGCGGCTGGAGAAGAGTTCTTTGTCCGATTCCACAACTTGCTGCAAACTGTGCATGCGCGCGGTGTGGCGCATTGCGACTTGCGTAGTCCCAGAAACACCTTGGTCGATGAAGACGGTCGACCTGCCATCGTCGATTTCGTCTCTTGTGTGTTTCGCGGCCGGCGATGGAACATCATTGCGAACTGGTTGTTCAACCAATTCCAGCGGGC
>JBFGKR010000279.1:0-3586 GCA_041576575.1 Arenicellales bacterium
CGGCCTGGCCCTCGCGCAGCCCCGTCGTCGCGCACTCGTGCTGACCGGGGACGGCGAATTGCTCATGGGGCTGGGGGGACTCGCGACCATAGCGGTGCAGCGTCCGCCCAATCTCTGCGTTATCGTGATCGACAATCAGTGCTACGGAGAGACGGGTATGCAGCACACGCACACGTATCACGGGGTGGACCTGCCGGCGATCGCCACCGCTGTTGGATTTCCAGCAAGTCGCATGGTGCGAACCGAAAGCGAGCTGGAGGAAACAATCCCAGTACTGTACGGGCAGCCCGGTCCGGTGTTCGCGTCGATCGAGGTGCAGGCGGCGACGGCGCCGACGGTACTTCCGCCGCGGGACGGCCCCTATCTGCGGGACCGCTTTCGCCACGCCGTGCTCGGGTACCGGAAACATCAGTCGTAACACAATCGCGTGGAGAAATCTCATGCAGGTCACAGCCAGTAAACAGCCACTCGAACGCTACCGCATGCACATAGACGGGGAATGGACCGAATCGGCTTCGGGGGAATACTTCGAGAGCGACAACCCGTTCACCGGCCGGCCGTGGGCATTGATCCCAAAGGGCGGAGGCGAGGACGTCGACCGTGCGGTTCAGGCCGCTCATCGCGCGTTCACCAGGGGCGACTGGCCCGCGCTGAACGCGTCCCAGCGCGGCGCACTGTTGCGCAACCTCGGCGATCTGTTGACGCAACACGCCGCGCGTCTCGCCGAAATAGAGGTGCGGGACAACGGCAAATTGATCGCCGAAATGGCGGCACAACTCCAGTACGTACCGCAATGGTATTACTACTACGGCGGATTGGCCGACAAGATTGAAAGCAGCGTAATCCCGATCGACAAGCCGGGTAATTTCAACTACACGCGTTACGAGCCACTCGGTGTTGTCGGCGCCATCGTTCCGTGGAATTCTCCGCTGCTTCTGACGGCGTGGAAACTCGCTCCCGCGCTCGCCGCCGGCAACACCGTCGTCATCAAGCCTTCGGAGTATACATCCGCGTCGCTGCTCGAGTTTATGAAGGTATTCGAGCAGGCCGGTTTCCCGCCGGGGGTGGTAAACGTGGTAACCGGTTTTGGTCCCGACGCCGGCGCGCCGTTGGTGGAACACCCGCGGGTTGCCAAGATCGCATTCACCGGATCGGAAAAAACGGGGCAGTGGATTTATGAATCCGCCGCGCGCGGTTTGAAGCGGGTCGGTCTCGAACTCGGCGGGAAATCCCCGAATATCGTGTTCGACGACGCCGACATGGAGAATGCGGTAAAGGGAGCTATCTCGGGGATCTTCGCGGCCACCGGGCAGACCTGTATTGCGGGCTCGCGTCTGCTGGTGCAGGACAACATTCACGACCAGTTCGTCGACAGACTGATCGCAATGGCCCGGACCGCGAAGATGGGCGACCCGATGCGCCGCGACACGCAGGTTGGTCCGATCACCAACAAACCCCAGTATCGTAAGGTGCTCGACTACATCGACATCGCCAGGGGCGAGGGCGTCGACACCCGGCTCGGCGGCACCAAGGCCGAGCGTGCCGAATGCGGCGACGGATGGTTTGTCGAACCGACAATCTTTACCGGCGTGAAAAATTCCATGCGTATCGCGCAGGAGGAGGTATTCGGACCGGTGCTTTCCATTATTCCGTTCTCGGACGAAGACGAAGCGGTGTCCATCGCAAATGACGTGATATACGGCTTGGCCGCCGGCGTGTGGACTCAGAACATCCGCAGGGCCATAAACATGTCGGAGCGCTTGCAGGCGGGCACGGTGTGGGTCAACACCTATCGTGCGGTGAGTTACATGTCGCCTTTCGGTGGTTATAAGCGCAGCGGTCTTGGCCGAGAAAATGGCCAGGAAATGATCAAAGATTATATGCAGGTCAAGAGTGTGTGGATCTCAACGGCGACGGAGGTACCGAATCCCTTCGTGATGCGATGACCACGCGTGTGCAATACGGATCCGTATACTGCACAGAATTGGTTTAAACCTGTTGTCAATCGTGTTCGTCGAACTCGTAGCGGATCAAATATGGTATGCGCAGCAAGCGCTTTCAATTGCAGGCTTGCGTTTCAAAACGCGCATGACTGTGGTCCGCCTCGCGGACGGAAAACTGTGGGTACATTCGCCCATACGACTCAACGCCGAAGCGGTTACGGCTCTGGATGGAATCGGTGAAGTTGCATATGTGTGTGCGCCAAATCGGTATCATCATCTTTATGTCTTAGAATTCCTGTCGCACTACCCGCAGGCGGCGGTCTTCCTTGCGCCGGGATTGACGGAGAAGGCGCCCGATCTGGGATCTCATCGCGTGCTTTTGAATCGTAACGAACCGGAGTGGAATGCCGAACTCGAGCAATTGCTCTTTGCGGGCATACCACGATTGAACGAAGTGATCTGGCTGCACCGTTCCAGCGAGACCCTGCTGTTGACGGATTTGTGCTCCATGTATCTCGAGGACGCTTCAACGGTGATGCGTTTTATCGCGAAGCTGCTCGGGGTCTACGGCAAGTTGGGCGTACCCCGCACCATTCGACTCATGGTGCGTGATCGCGACGCGGCGCGTGCATCGAGAGACACGATATTGGGTTGGGAATTCGACCGAGTCGTCGTCGCCCACGATCATATTGTGCACGCCGGCGGAAAACAGGCGTTCGCGAAGGCTCTTGCTTGGTTGGGCTGAAGACCGTGTTATCATGCCGAACCGGCACATCGCTGTTGGATCCACGCGGGTACCCACCAAGTGAGGATTACCGCATTTCATATCGCAATCTAACCGGGAGAACTACGTCATGCCAAAAGCGCGTGCGCGCCACATACTGGTGAAGAATGAGAAAACCTGTGAAGAATTGAAGACACAGATCGAGACAGGCGCTGATTTCGCCGCCGTGGCGAAAAAGCATTCTCAATGCCCATCGGGCAAGCAAGGGGGAGACCTGGGTGAATTTGGACGCGGACAGATGGTGCGGGAATTCGACGAAGTCGTGTTCAACGCCGAAGTGGGAAAAGTGCACGGACCAGTCAAGACCCAGTTCGGATACCATCTCATCGAGATCACCCAGCGCACCGATTAACCCGGGTCTTGCATCGGGGGTTGGCAGGATCGAAGACCAGGGATCCCGCGCCGCGTTGCGGCGAAGGCGGGGATCCTGTCCTCAGATTCGTTAGAACTTTTGTATCTCCCCGGGTTGCATGACGATTACCTTGGCGGGAAAGTCGCCGAGCGCCGCCTGAAATTGCTCCGGAGTGCCTTTTAACGGCGGAAAGGTTCCGTAGTGGATGGGAATCGCGATTTCGGTCTTCAGCAGGTTCTTGAGGGCGTACGCGGCGTGCTCCGGGTCCATCGTGAAGTGTCCACCGATAGGTAACAACGCCACGTCCGGGCGGTAATAGTCTCCGATGAATCGCATGTCGGCGAAGACCCCGGTGTCACCGGCGTGATATAGCTTGAATCCGTTTTCCAGTTCGATGATGAATCCAGCCGGTTCGCCGCCCGGGTGGAGCCGCTTACTGCCCGACTCGGGATCGGTGTGAAGGACTTCGGAACTGTGTTCGGCGCGCACCATGGTGATGGTGATGCC
>JBFGKR010000280.1:0-3569 GCA_041576575.1 Arenicellales bacterium
ATCGTCTAAATGTGTACTCCATACGCTGTCCAGGGTAACGTCGTGAAGCGGACTAGACGCATCCGGGGATTCAGTGCGTGTCGCCGCAGTCGTTGATCGAATTTGCAGTTTCCCTTAAGGTGTCGTGTCCCCACTTTTGTCGCCGCGTCGCAACTTGCAAGCAAGGGCACGCTGATAACAAGAGCAACGAGGTGTGATGAGATCTAGAGACGAACACGCGCATCGATTGGCCGCAAAGTTGGCGCCGGCGGGGTGGCTGCCGTGGGTTTTGCTTTTTATCATTCCTGTGGAACTAAACGCGCTGAGTCGGGGCGCGTTCGCAATCATCGACGAAAAAGGAAATCAAGTCGCCCATTACGCCGACAGCCACGCGTTGGTCGTCGGCGTCAGTGACTACAAATATTGGCCGCAGCTTCGTGGCGTCCGCGACGACCTGATGGCCGTTGAGCGGGCTTTGTCGCGACACGGTTTCGAAGTGAAACTGGTCATGGACCCGAGCCAGGATGAGCTAGAGCGGACCTATGAAGAATTCATTCTCAAGCGCGGCGTTGGCGATGCAAACGAACAAAACCGATTGCTGTTCTACTTCGCGGGCCACGGTCACACGGAAAAACCCAGTTGGGCGACCGACGACCCGGAAGAATGGATGGGTTACATTGTTTCCCGGGATGCGCCTTTGCCCAGCTTGGACAAATCCGGCTTTATGCGTCACGCAATGAGCATGCAGCGATTCGGTGAACTGGCCCAAAAAATAGAAGCGAAGCACGCTCTGTTCGTATTCGACAGTTGTTTTTCCGGTTCCCTGTTTTCGCTGACTCGCGATCCTCCGCCGGTGATCTCGAGGAAAACTTCAAGACCGGTGCGTCAATTCATCACGTCGGGGAGTGCCGACCAACTGGTGCCGGACGTCAGTGTGTTCCGACGGCAATTCATCGCCGCGCTGGAGGGGGAGGCGGATCTCATCGCCGACGGTTATGTCACCGCCTCCGAATTGGGCAACTACCTCGAGAGCACTGTCGCCAATTACACGAAGAACGCGCAGACACCGCAATACGGCAAGCTGCGGCACCCGCGCCTCGATAAAGGAGATTTTGTTTTTGAGATTCCCCCTGCGGATCCGCCGGCGTCGCTGCAATCACGACCCTCGGTGCCGCCTCCGCCTCCGCCCATCGCTTTCACCGGCAACGTGCAGGTGAACGTCAATGTTCCAGCCACTGTATACATTGACGAACGCGCGGTCGGCGAGGCGGCGCCGGGCAAACCGATCAACCACACCGGCGTGCCGACCGGAAACGTCGAAGTGCGCGTGGAAGCCCGCGGTCACCCAGCGGCCACAAAGACGGCCACGGTGCGGCGCGGCCAGTGGGTGCAGCTCGTTTTCGAGCTCCCCCATCCGAAGCCCGCGCCGGCACTCACGAAAACGGCGGGCGTAGAACCGCCGCCGGATGCGCCCACAGAGAAGAAGACGACGGTTGCCTCCGCGGCACGGCGGGAGGCAGTTACACAAAAGACGGACACAAAACGCAGGCTCGCGGTGCTGCGCATGGACACGGCGGTCTCGTGTAATCTGCCGCGTACGCGAGAACTGTTGGACATCATCGAAAAACTCATCGCGGAAGAACGGGATCTGGAACTGGTGTATTCCTACTACGAGGACGACGGACGGCGGCTCGGCGACCGACGGAGACGCAATCTGTGGTCGGCGAAGGGGCCCAACTCAAGAATCGTCGATACCGTCGCCAATGACCTGCGCGCCGACGCGGTCTTCATGGCTTGGCTGGACTGCACCAACTCCCCCAACATCGACGACGATCAGAATGCCTTTGAGGCTTATCTCTTCGATGCGCGCACGGGAGTGTTGGCAAAAGAGACGGGTGTGTTGCGGGAGATGAATCGGGTCACCCGGGATCTCATTGTTCCGGCAAATTGACACGTCCCGCTAAGGCGTTTGTTCCTCGTTTACCTGCCGGGGGCTACTTTTGAATCATTGCCGCCCAGGCCTCCCTCGCCTTTTCTATATTTCCGGCTGTGTCCTCGCGCCATTCGTCTCGAAATTCCTTGTTCACTTTTATGTAAAGTCTGCCATCGACGATAGTCCAAGCTTCCGGGTCGGCCTTGATGACGAGGCCGCGAGTCATGGCACCGGCGCAAAATCCTCCAAATTGCGGAGCGTACCTTTCGGGATCGGCCGCGAACAGATCACGATGCTGCGCGCTTGAGAACTGCCAACGGGCCTCGTGCCAATCAAATACAAATTCCGGATTTCCTTTTACGGCCTTTTGCTCGGTAAAATATGCGACGGCGTCGTAACCTTCGATCGCCACGTTGTCGGAGTCCTTGTTGAGTATCGACAGACCGCTGTCGGCGCTCGTCGGTAGCGCCATTAGCAAAGTGGTGAAAAATAACAACAACCATACAGGCGTGGTCGTTACCAGGTTCCCAAATTTCATCGTTGTTCCTCCAAGACGTGCATCGGCGCAAAAGTCGTAACGGTTCCCTTTGTATAGACTGCGAAGACGCGGAAACATTCCAATTCGTCTGCTCGACACGACCGGCACGGTTTGGGAGATGCGCGACGGGCACCCGGTTCCCGATGGACCCATGGATGCTCGCTTTTGGAACGGAGTTGTACGCAGTCCCGTCGGTATCTTCGATGCCAAGCTCGCGCATGCCAACAAACGCGGCGCGGGAGCATCCTGTCGGCGCGGTGACAAAGGATGTCCGCGCGGGAACCGCATTTTCGTTCCACGACTGTGGGCACACGTTTTACCGACTTTGGGAAACGACTAAACTAATCGGTCAACTCCGAGCATCGCGGACAACCGAGACCGTGAGATTCAGTATCTGAAGCGTCAGATATGAACGTAAAAGCGACGACCTTCCCACGCTCTTCGCACCGGCGCCGTGAAAGACGACAACAAGCTTGAGCGAAAACTGACCACGATTCTTCACGCGGATGTAGTGGGCTACAGCCGCCTGATGGGTGAGGACGAGGAAGGTACGCACCGTACCCTCAGCAAGTCTCTGCACGCCATCACTGCCATGATCAATAGTTACGGCGGCAAAGTCTGGAACCTCGCCGGCGATGCCGTGCTGGCGGACTTCGTCAGCGTGGTCAACGCGCTGGCCTGCGCCGTCGATATCCAACGAGAGCTCAAATCACGGAACCAAGACCGGCCCGAAGAACGCAAATTTGAACTGCGGATAGGACTCAATCTGGGGGATGTCATCGTCGATGAAGAGGATATCTACGGCGACGGAGTGAACGTGGCCGCGCGCTTGCAGAGCATTGCCGAACCAGGAGGCATATGCATCGCGCGTTCCGTATTCGAGCAAGTCAAACGTAAGACAGAGCTCGACTACGAGTACCTCGGAGAGCAGCGAGTCAAGAACATCGCCGAGCCGATCGCCGCATATCGGGTCCTTCTGGATCCCGAGTCCAGCGGTACGCTGCGCAGAGAGAAGAGTGCGGGACGCGGGCGTTGGCGGCCGCCGCTTGCGGCGGCCGCGGGAATCGCGGTGGTCGTCGCGTTGATTGCAGTGGCGGTCTGGATCGATTCCTCGCGTGC
>JBFGKR010000281.1:0-3532 GCA_041576575.1 Arenicellales bacterium
GCGCCGCGAGAGGTCGCCGGTGGCGCCGAAGATGACGTAGGTGCAGCGGTTGAGAGCTTGCTCGGTCGCCATAAGCTCAATCCGCCTGCGCATCGAATTCGCGTTTCCAATCCGTGTGGAAGCTCTGACCGCGCGGACGGTCCACGCGCTCGTAGGTGTGCGCGCCAAAGTAGTCGCGCTGCGCCTGCAGCAGATTCGCCGGCAGGCGGGCGCTGCGGTAGCCGTCGTAGTAACTGAGCGCGGCGTTGAAGGCCGGCGTCGGGATTCCCAACTCAATGCCCATAACGACCGCCTTGCGCCAACCGGCCTGCGCGTTCGCCAAGGCGTCGCGGAAGAAGTCGTCCACGAGGAGGCTCTCCAAGCTCGGGGTGGAGTCGAAGGCGCGCTTGATGTCGTTGAGGAAGCGGCTGCGGATGATGCAACCGCCCCGCCACAGCAGCGCGATGTTTCCGAGCTCGAGCGCCCAGCCGTAGACACGCGAAGCCTCGCGCAGGAGATGGAATCCCTGTGTGTAGGACACGATTTTGGAAGCGTAGAGCGCGTCGTGAATGAAGCCCACGTACGCCTCGCGGTCGCCGTCAAATCGTCCCGCATGTTGCGGCAGGATGTGTGAGGCGCGGACGCGCTGGTCTTTGAGAGCGGAAACAAAGCGCGCAAACACGGCCTCGCCGATGAGTGTGAGCGGAACCCCCAACTCCAGCGCGTTGATCCCGGTCCACTTGCCGGTCCCCTTCTGTCCGGCGGAATCTAAGACCTTGTTCACCAGCGGTTCTCCGTCGGCGTCGCGGACCTGGAGAATTTGACCGGTGATCTCGACGAGGTAGGAATCCAACACGCCCCGGTTCCATTCCGCGAAGATGCGTCCGATGCGATCCGTGTCCAGATCCAGCCCCGCGCTCATCAGATGGTAGGCCTCGCAAATCAGCTGCATGTCGCCGTATTCGATGCCGTTGTGCACCATCTTCACGTAATGCCCGGCCCCATCGGGGCCGATCCAGTCGCAACAGGGGACGCCGTCCACCTTGGCGGCAATGGCAAGGAAGAGGTCCTTCACCGCAGGCCAGGCCTTTTCATTTCCGCCGGGCATGATCGACGGTCCGTGGCGCGCGCCCTCCTCTCCGCCCGACACACCTACACCGAGGTAGAGTATTCCCTTAGAGGCTGCTTCACGGACGCGGCGATTGGTGTCTTTGAAATCCGAATTGCCGCCGTCTACGACAATGTCCCCGGCGTGCAGGTGCGGCAGCAGCTGATGGACGTAGTCGTCCACCACGGAGCCCGCCTTCACCATCAACATCACGATGCGCGGGCTCTTGAGTGATCCCACGAGTTCTTCGATGGCGTGCGTACCGACGATGGGCCGGTCTGGGGCGAGGTCTGCCAGGAAGCGGTCGGTCTTGTCGCGGCTGCGGTTGTACACGGCCACGGAATAGCCGTGGTCGCTCATGTTGAGAACGAGATTTTGGCCCATCACGGCGAGCCCGATAACTCCGATGTCCGCGGCAGCCATAGCGATGTACTCCAAGTCAATCCGTCAATTCGGGGTCAATTCGGCAATTCGGGCAATTCGGGGTCGGACCTTGATAAGGCATTGAATATGCGAAGTTTGGCTTCGAATTCATTGGCTATTTAACGCTTAAAGCGATCATTTCGATACCAAAATGGATAGTTTAATGCAGTATAAATGTGCAGTTCAGGCATTCTACAGTTTAAGGTCAGACCTCGATTTCACATTATGTATAAGACAGTTAGCTTGAAAATCTTCGGATGTTTACCACTTATAGCGATTATTTTGGCGCCAAAATGGACGGTTTAAGAGGCGCGAAGAACTGGTTTTTTGACAATTGGATTCGATGTCTTTAAGCCCCGCATTTCAGCCGAAAAAACGCCTCCTAAGCATTAAAACCGGCCTTTTTTCGATGTAAAAAATCAACGATTTCAGAGGATTAATTAGGATTAATTAGGTCCGACCCCGATTAGGCACCCGATTAGGCGCTCCAGACTTGACAGACTTGATTCGCCCGACTTGATTCAAAGCGCTTGGTCGTCGACGGATTGTTGCGCGGCGATGTCCGTAATTTCACGCGCAGAAAATCGGCGGCCTTTGCCGACGCCGCAACACAGAGGCGCGACTTCTTCGCGCCAGCTTATCGCGTTGAGCAGCTCGGGCCAGAACGGCCAAGTTCGACATTGGCTGGGACGCGCGCCGTAAACGCGGCATCGATTGTCCTCGAGAAAGATGCACGCCGTAACGCGGCGGTTGGCTTTTAGATGAAAACGTCCGTCGGTCTTGTCGCAGTAGCGGAGAGTAAAGGAGCGGGTGGCCCGACCCAGCTCGGCGGCCAGGCGACGCCGATCGGCCAAAGTCACGTAGACGTAGCGGCGTTCGCCGCGGAAGGTGCAGCACTTTCCCGACCCCTGGCATTGAAAACGTACTCCCGCGGCAAGGTCAAAGGACGGGACGTTTGCTTGTGTTCGCCACCGACGGCGAGGGGATCGGTCCGCCACTATTCGAAGCGCTCACGGAAATAGCTGTTGTAGAAGCGGTCCTCGGGATCGTACTTGTGGCGGTACTCTTGAAACTTCGCGATCTGTGTGCCGAACGCCTTCTTGGCCTGCTCCGTGGTGATGCCGATGGTCTGGTTGAACAACGGCGTTCCGTTGTGCTCGCTGCAGAACGCGTTGTACGCGGCGATGAAATCGTCCCAACCTTCGGAGCCGGTCGAAACCGGATCGAGCGTCAGCGCCGGGCCTCTTCGCGTATAGGAAAACAGCGACTGCGTGTCCTGAGCGATGTGGTAACCCACGTTCAGCAGATCGCAGCGGTATCCGTGCCGGTCGAAATAATCCTTGCAGAACCGGTAATATGCGCGAATCGTCTGTGGATACTCCTCTCGCGGAAAGGCCCAAATACTGAAGGTGTAGGCGCTGAATCCGCCGGTCTCGGGATAACGAATGATCTGGTCGGCGGGACTGGTGCTGCGGCCGCGCAGGATCCGCGTGAGCACCCACTGGGAAAGTCGGTTGAAGTTGTCCAGAATCCACGAGCGCAGCTTGGGCGGAGGAACCAGTGCGGTGACGATTTTCCCGAAGCTCGGGCTCCCGGTCTTCCAGACCCAGTTCCGCATGCGCCATTGCCAACTGTTGGAACGAATCGGGCCATGACCGTCGTGGCGATACTCGACCACGACGCTGTCGAGAAACGGATAGAGATAGAGCATGATCGAGCGATTACCGGCTATGAGTTCGTCCAAGCGGTCGGCGAAGTCGTCGACATGATAACGGACGTGCTCCACCGCCATCGGTTCGATCTCCTTGACTCGATACGTCACCTCGTAAATCACGCCGAGCATACCGTAGCTCGATCGCATGACTTCCATCAGCTCGCCGTCTTCCTCGGTGACTTCGAGGATCTCGCCGTTGTGTAAAACTGCCTTCATGCCGACCACGTAGGAGGCGACCTGACCGTACTCGTATCGTCCGTCTCTGTCCGAAAAATAGGATGCGTCCTTGGTGCCGCCGCAGGCGCCAC
>JBFGKR010000282.1:0-3530 GCA_041576575.1 Arenicellales bacterium
ACCTCGTACTGCCGCGGTGGATCCGCGATCGGGGCGGTGCACCCGCCTCCGACGCCCCTGCCGCGACGCCCATCGACTGAGAAACCGCTTTTATCCGTTTGGTGCAGCCGCTTATCGAATTATGTTTGCAGCCGCCGGAGAGTCTACTACATTGTAAATTATTCCTGGTTCGGGACACCTTCCTCAGACACCCCCACCAGTATCCGAATCGGGATATTTGCCCTCAGACGCCAGTCTGGGGGCATTTTTTTGCCTCAGTGGGTGGGCGAATTCGCCCAATTACCAGTACTTTGTGTGGTTATTTTTTCCTTTCATCGGTCTCATCCCCCAATTGATCCACCCATTCTGGCCAAGGGCGCTTCATGTTCTAGTTTTAGAAGTAACTGAAGACGATTTCGATCCGGAGTTACCACGACGCAGCACGGAGCGCGATCCAGGCGCCGCACGCAGCAATCGTAGACCGAACTATGACTTTGCCGACTACGCGAGACGAAATGACCCGCACAGAAAGGTTCGTTTCTGCTGTCTTTGAACGCGTATTTGACAATCCATTCGTGATGATCATCCTCTTCGTGGTGAGCGTCTTCTTATCGCGGATTGCCATCAATTTCACCCTGGACCCGATGCCCTCGCTGTCGCTCTTGTCCAAGGCGTTGGTGGGCGCGGCTTTACAATCGTTGATCCTCGGAAGCGTGCTGTTTCTCGTCGTATACCGGTCATTCAGGGGTTATATCGAAGATCGTGATCGCGCGTTGCAGTCGCTGAAAGAAAGCGAAAAACGCTTTAACGATATCGCTGCGCATGCGCAAGAATGGATTTGGGAAGTTGATGCGAGCGGCAAATATACCTACGCGAGCCCGGTGGTCGAACAAATACTGGGTTACACGCCGGAAGAAATGTTGCAGAAGCATTTTTACGATTTGTTTCATCCGGACGACAGAGAGCTGCTGAAACAGGAGGCGTTAAAAGCCATTGGCTCAAAGAGGTCGTTTCACGGCTTCATTAATCGTAACGTCCACAAGGACGGAAGATCGGTGTGGTTGTCGACGAGTGGAATTCCAGTCCTCGACAAGGACGGGAAGTTACTGGGATATCGCGGAGCCGATGAAGCCAAGTACCAAGACTCCTCGGTGCTCGACGTGTTGACGGGATTGCTCAATCGCCGCGGATTTTATCTCGTTGCAGGACAGCAAATCATACTTGCCATTCGCAACAATTTACCGATAGTGCTGTTGTTCGCGGATATGGACAATCTAAAAATCATCAACGACGAATTGGGGCACACGACCGGAGATGAAGCCTTGAGGAACGTGGCCGATATTCTGAAACACTCGGCACGCGAGTCGGATGTCGTCGCCCGCTACGGGGGCGATGAATTTGTGGCCCTCTTGACGGGCGTGCGGGAACGCGACGTGAAACGAGTCGTGTTGCCGAATATCAACCAAAGAATCGCCAAGTTCAACGCGGCCAACAATAAAAACTACGAACTGTCGCTGAGCATTGGATACTCCACCCACGAGACGGACGCCGTTTGTTCTCTGGACGAATTAATTCTGCATGCGGATAAGTGGATGTATCGGCGCAAGAAGGCCAACCGGCGAATTTCCGTCTCGATTGACGATAAGAACGCGCGTCAAGCCGCGCGCGAAACAGAAATCCGCAATCGGGACGTGTCGATCGCCTTGGAAAACGCGGAAGCAAAGGGTTAGGACGGGGCCGCGCCGCGGCCTCCGCACGCAAACGCTTTCTACGACTCCGGGACGCCCCACACAAAGACGATTACCCCACCCGGGCGTGATTACTCTGCCCGCGGTGGCGGGCGGCCGAGCCCGCCGTGAGAGACCGAGTATGAATCAATCGGAAACGCGGGGCTGCGATTTCGCCGGGCCACTGCGTATCGCCGCGGTCGGTGTGATCCAAAACCGGATGTCGCATAAACGGGACAATTTATGCGTAAATATATTAGTGAATACAAATAGTTACAAATTTAACCCCAGTTGCTTCGCGGGCGTTCGGCTGGGGAGAAGCGTGATGCCGGCGCGCTCGATTTCGAAACGCGCGTTCGGATATACCGGTCGAATGCGCTCCAACGCCTGGCGAAAACGTTTCTTGAAGTCGCGCAAACCGTCCACGGTAACGGGATAACCGGCGCCGAACTGGCTTTGCAGCGCCTCCCAGGGTATCGAGGTTTTTTTGGTGAGATAGCTGTATCGGTATACGAGATAGCAATAAATGTCGAGGGACATGGGCGACTGCTTGAGTTCCCGCAGCGCACGCATGGACACGAGAGCCGGATGGTCGACGAGCTCCTTGAAGAAATCGGAAGACAAACGCACCGTGGATCCCCATAACGCCGCCTGATCGGGCTTTTTCGGGTTCCACCACAGGTTGTATTCCCGGGCTACCAGCAATTGCGCGCCCTGTTCGACGTGTTCATCGGTGTAATGGCAGGAGATCGCACAAGAGAACAACCGGGCCATTTGTTCGCGCAGCCGCTGAATCGTGCCCCAACGACCGCCGGTGGGAAGTAGGCCCAGTTCCGCCATGAAACCCGACAGGGTAGGTCCGAATTCGAGCAGTGGGTCCCGCGTCTTCACCGCCTCCGAGGTAATCCAAGCGAGAAGAAGCCGGGGGTAGCTGCCGAAGGGCAGACCTATGCCGGCCACGTCGGAGAGGGTGACGGCGACGACTCCATTGCTCCGTTGGAAGTAGGTTTCCTTCACGCGACTGTGGGGAATTGCCGCCTGGGTGAGAACCCGCGCCATGTAACCGGACACACCCGCCTCGCGCGCTGCATCGGCCTCGATGGACAGCGCCTCCAGGACCAGCATGTCTACGTCTTTCTTGGAGCGGCCCATCGAGGCTCTTGCGTATCCGGAGCGGTTTGCAATTGTGACACGAATTAAGCTTTACAGGGAAGCACTTACGCCAAGAACCTCGATGACGCGTCACCGTTTTCATACGTAGGAATTCTCGAACGGGGCAAGGTTGAGACTTCGCCGCGTCGTCGTGAGGAGAGAGTCGGATTAAGCGCGAATTTAGCGGCGCTGTTCAAGACGTTGCGCGTGCGACGCGGCAGCAAGCTTGGTTCGTCGGCGCTTTCCGCAATCCGATTCGGGCGGGTGTACGTGGTTTTGTTGGCCGGGAAACGAGACCGCGACCGGGGGGCAGTCGGTCCGGATGCGGCAACAGCCCACGCGGATTTCCGAGCGGCTTCGGGCGAATTCAATGTTGCTGATTAGGAAGGCGTTCAAAAACGCCGTGCGTTGGTGCCAACGACAACGCGGGTTGGATAATCCGGTCAACTCACCGAGAAAGTCGAAACTGCGATAAACAGAGAAGCTCGGCGAATTACTTATAGCCAGGACACCCTTCCACCGAGGACAAATGATTGGACGAGCGCGACCAACACGGTCCGGACGCTCGCCTCGACGACGGCACGGCCGCTCTTCTTCGTCATTTGCATTTACAACTTTAATCGGCGCCGGTAAGTTCTTGTGCAGGTTTGCTCAAATGGGCATAATCCTGCA
>JBFGKR010000283.1:0-3509 GCA_041576575.1 Arenicellales bacterium
CTTGCCGCACGAGCAACCGTAATAACGGATAGCCCACGATACCGCTGGCGCCCGTCAGTAATATGGTCTGCCTGGTATGCAACGATCAACAGATGAGCACGGCGACGGCGTCGTTGAGCTGCGGCGGATGCACGGAATCCGCGGTACGCGCGTGCCGCGCGGTGCCGCCCATCGCCCCCTCCCGACGCACTCCTACGACCGCGAGCGTGGCCCCAGAGGGGCGCGTCCACGGCCAAATTTCACGGATGGTGGGCTGCGTCGGTTTTCAGCATGCGCGGTAGCAAAACCACAGTTTTCACCAAAAACCGCACGCCGATGCCCGCGTACACCAACCACATTATGGGTCTCGGATAACGATCTCGATAGAACTTGCTGTAAAAGCGAATCATTCCCCGATGCAGATGCCAATTGACTTTCCAACGTTTTCTGTCGCTGCTCCCACCCTTGGCGTGTACCGCTTCGACGTCCGGTACGAACGCCACTTTGTGCCCGGACCTCCAAAATCTCATACACCAGTCCAGATCCTCACAATGCAGGAAATATCCCTCATCCATGACGCCCACGGCCCGCACCGCCTCTCCTTTCACGACCATGAATGCGCCCGAGACGGCGTCGACGAACCGCACCGCGTCGAGGTCGGATCCGCCGCCGTAGTCGAAGTCCCGGAATGCCGGGCGACCTGGAAATAAACGAGTCAAACCTGCGCTCCGGACAAAACCAGACCAGGGTGTCGGAAAGCGCCGGCGGCACGTTTTTTGTATGTTCCCATCGGGATCACGAATCAAACAACTTGCGAGGCCGATGCTGTCGTCCTGCTCCATGACCGCTATGATCCTCTCTACGCCGCTCCTTTCGACGAGGCAATCCGGGTTTAGCAGCACGAAGTAATCGCTCCTCACCGTGCGCAAAACCTGGTTATTGGCGGCGGCAAACCCCCGGTTTTCGCCGTTTTCTATGATCTTTATCCGATCGACTCCGCATACACTCGCAAGCGCCTCGACACTGCCGTCGCTGGAATGGTTATCGACGACGTAGATGGCCATCGACACGCTCGAGTCGATTAAACACGATACCGATTTCTTGAGCCACGCCCCGGCATTGTAATTCACGACAATCGCCGTGATTACGTTCTCAGCCGGCTTGTCCATATTCCGTAACCCCAAGCACGCCTTTGCAAAACCTCGATAAGATTTCGATTTTGAGAATCATGACCGAGAAGATCACACCACGCCACGGCCAATGTATGGCCGTAAAACACCCCTCGCCAATTGATCGCGAATGTTTTGGTTTGAAACTCGTTTGGCTCTCTGTACAGCCCGGCGTTTTGCCCAAACGGCCTTTAATGCTTTTATTGCGTCTAGCTTTGCGCGCCAGATGACCCGTGCGCGCCGATGCAGGGAATAGTGGACAACGGTCACCAAATTCAGCAGCAGGTGCTGCGGTAGATATATCCAAAGCAGGGCGCCTGGCATGTTCTTAACATACGTCCAAACCAAGTTTCGGTGCCCGTAGTAAATCGAGAAATCGCTATTGCGACCGGTCGTTGCTGATCCCACATGAGACACCACAGCGCGACTGACATAGAGACATTTGTAGCCGGCCAAACGAAGCCTGAAACCGAGATCGACGTCTTCGAAATAGCAAAAATAATCCTCATCGAAACCGTCGATATCCCGCAATGCCTCCGCGCGATACAATGCCGCCGCGGCGCAGGGAGAAAAGATCTCGCTGTCCCCGTCGACGAAGTCGTCGGACGGACGTCCGTGGCGCGCGCGCCAGGCGAGTCCCGACACGTGGTATACGTCTCCAGTGCCGTCGAAGACGTTGTTGTCCCGCGCGTCAACCATGCGACTGCCGAATCCGCTATAGCTTGGATTGCGCTCGGCGGCACGCAGCAATTCTTCCAGCCAACCGGGCTCCGGATAGGCGTCCGGGTTCAACAGGGCCACCCACGACCAGTCTTTTTGCATACGAATCGCCACATTGTTGGCTTTCGCAAATCCCAAGTTTTGGTCCATGCGTTCAATCACCACGTCCGGAAAGCGCTCTGGTATCTGTGCGAGTGAATCGTCCGTGCTTGCATTGTCAACCACGACGACGCGTCCTGGAAATACGGTCTGTCTTTGCAGTGCCTCGAGACAGCGCCGCAGATGATCTCCCGAGTTGTAGTTGACGATGACGACGACGACGTCGCTCCCACGGTACGCGCCGGTGATGTTAGGATCGATGATCGTCATCCCAGAGTCCGCCGCGACGACGACGTCAGTCCGATCGGAGTATGTCCTTGATCACATACACGCTCTTGTTTTGCGCCTCGTGATAAGTACGCGTCTGCATTTCCGCCAGTAGGCCCATGGTGATGAATTGCAAGCCGGCGAATATCAACAATACAGCAAGCAGCAGGGCGGGCCGGTTTGCGAGTGGGACTTCGAGGTAGAAGCGTTGTACCGTCAAATACAACAACATAAGCGATCCGAGACCACTGGATATGAGACCGAAAAATCCAAAAAATTGTAACGGTCGACTCGAATAGCTCAGCAAATATTTAACAGTTATGAGGTCAAGAATCACTCGAAATGTCCGCGAAATGCCGTACTTGGACACGCCACGCGTTCGCGGTCTATGGTTAACTTTCACTTCCGCTATGCGCACCCCCATCCAGCTGGCGATAGCGGGTATGAATCGATGCATCTCCCCATACAATGCAACGTGACGCACGACTTCGTTGCGAAACGCTTTGAGCGTACAGCCGTAATCGTGCAGCTTCACATCGGTCGTAAAGGAGATGACTTTGTTTGCAATGACAGAAGGTAGGCGTCTGCCAAAAAAGCGATCTTTTCGCTGATGGCGCCACCCGCAAACCAAGTCATATCCTTCATTAATCTTGTCCAATAACTTGCCGATGTCGCGAGGATCGTTCTGTCCGTCGGCGTCCATGGTGATGATGACCTCACCGCGGGCGACGTCGAATCCGGCGGCCATCGCCGCCGTCTGTCCAAAATTCCGGCGAAACCGGACAACGATTACGCGGTTGTCTTTTTCCTGTAATGCCGCTAGACATTCATAACTCGAATCGGTACTGCCGTCGTCTACGTAGATCACCTCGTAGTCGAGACCAAGGGCCGCAACGGCTTCATGGATTTCGCCATCGACCCGTTCCAAGTTTTCCTCCTCGTTAAAAACGGGTAGCACTATGGACAGATATACGGAGTTATTATTTTCCACCGAGCACCTTACCTTTGGTCTCACCTGAACCGAGCCACCGACACAACTTGTCCATGATACGAGCATTAAACGTGGAATCCCAAGAAGTCGACCAATTAATGCGGGACCCTGCGACGCGCGCTCCCATATCCTCGACCGCGGATATTGCTTTCTTCAGCGTTTCCGCAACACCGTGCGCTGTTGCTTTCCCCGCCCTGATATTTGGAGATATTTGCGACAATTTCGCGGCGGTCTTGTTCTCGCACTCGTTAGTCACCACCACCATGCCGGCCGCGGCCATCTCC
>JBFGKR010000284.1:0-3508 GCA_041576575.1 Arenicellales bacterium
AACACGCTGATGATGACCTCCCCCATGTGGCGATGGTGTAACACCGTAGTCGGTAACAACTTGAGACCGATAATCGTGCTCGAAAACATCGCGGCGAGACCCACGACCACGCTGTCGCCGAAAGGGAATCCAAATGCCAGGGCGATAAAGCCGCCGGCGGCTCCAAAAATGAGCGACGTCGCAACCGTCACTAGGGTGGTTTCGCGAAGCAGTTGAAGAAGCTTCTGTGGATAGAGATTCAAGCCCAGCAGAAATAACAAAAAGATGATGCCAATGTGGGCGATGTCTCGTATCAGGTCCGAGTCGGAGACCAGCCCGAGCCCCCAAGGGCCGGCCACGGCACCGAGCACGATGTAACCCACAAGAAGCGCCTGGCGGGCGTACAAAGCGAGCGTGGCGGTGAGTGCGGCGCCGGTAAAGATCAGGAAGATCGAGAAAATGATGGAGTCGTGCGTCATGCCGCTCCGTTAGCACCTATTTTTGCCGCTTTGGCGCAACAAGCGGCTTAGCCTTTTGGGTGTAGTCTCCCAACCTAATAGGGTTTGCACTCGAGTCCGACCGGGCGCACGCTCGAGGCTGCAGGCCTAAACCGATCGATGCGTGTCTCGGTATAACGGAAGACAGCAGCGTAAGTCCCAGTCGTCGCACGCGGCATTCACGTCGTTAGCCGCTCATTGCGTAGGCCGGTTCGTTGCCGGGTCTCCATTTTATATTACAACCCATGCTTGGGACTTGTTCCTCGGGTGCGGATTTACCCTCCAGCAACGCGTCTACCGCGGCCCGCAAGTCGTCACCGGTTATGGGCTCGTCGTTGCCGGGTCGTGCTTTGTCAAACTGACCCCTGTAGTACAGCTTGCGCTGTCTGTCGAACAAGAAGAAATCCGGCGTGCACGCCGCCTGATACGCCTTGGCCACTTGTTGAGTTTCGTCGTACAAATAGGGAAATGTATAGCCATGCTGAATCGATGCCTCGGTCATCTTCTCGGGACCGTCGTCGGGATGCGTACCGACATCGTTGGCGCTTATTGCCACAACCGCTATTCCCTCGGATTGATACTCTTTGACGAAGCGGACAAACGCATCTCTCACGTGGACCACGTACGGACAGTGATTACACATGAACACCACCAGCAACGCTTGGGCGTCTCCGAAATCAGCCAAAGATACGGTGTCGCCACCATACCGCCTGTTCGTATTGGGCAGACTGAAATCCGGTGCGGTGGTTCCAAGTTCCATCATCGTCGAGAGCGTGCGTGCCATTGATGCCTCCGTAGTCGATACTTGCGCAAATGGTAGCACCGAATGTTACCACAAGGCCGAAGGCTGCTACTCGATGCGACCAGCCAGGTTATCGTCGACGATGCAGAAAAACGCGTTCACGAATCGACGCGTCAATCCCCATACGACCTGGTCGGCGTCGTCCGACACGCGAATGCCTGGAAACCGCTCGTTCGGCGCAGACGGATGTCGAATTTCCACCCTGCGCCGTGGTTCGATAAAAGTGTTCAGCGGAACCCACAAGACGTCACTGACTTCGTAATTGGGCTCGGGTATAAAATCCTGGTTCACCGCGTAGGCGAAAGCCGACACCACGATACCGCTCGGATGGCCACGGTGCCGTCCCTGCATATCGTCGATGCGGCCCAAATAATCTCGTTCACGCAAACGTAGGCCAATCTCCTCTCGCGTCTCCCGTTCGGCCGCTGCGCGTGCATCGGCATCGCTGACCTCTACGATCCCACCGGGGAACGCCATCTGTCCCGACCAGGGGTCTCCCTCGGATCGGGCGCGTTGAATGAGCAGTACTTCAACGCGGGCATGCGCCGGCCTCAGAATCATCGCCACCGCGGCGTGCCGATGCTCTCCGATCTTGAGCGTCTTCGGCAAATAGTGTTGCAGGCGCGCCCTGATCAGGTCCAGTGTTAGTTTGGTGCCTGCACTCATATGTCAGTCAGCATTTTTAAAGCGGCGAACGCCAGCACGACCCCCAAGAGACGCTGAAGCCTCTTTGGTGTTCCGTACATTGAAGCGATTCTCACACCGACCAAAGTCCCCGCCAAGGCGGTCACTACCAAACCCAACGTGTCCGAAGGGACGTCATACCCCATGACCAGAAACCCTGAAACCGCGGCGAACGAGTTTACCCAGATAAAACCCGCCGAAATAGCAAACGTCTCCTGCATGTCGCACCATCGGCGGTACAACAACAAGGGTGCCAAGAAGATTCCCCCGCCCACGCCCGTGGCGCCGCTCAATAAACCCAGCACCGCTCCGGTGAGGACTGCCGTTCGCGCCGAGGGTCGAACAATCGCGCCCTCGCGTTCCGTGGGCCAAAGCAGTCGGAGGGCTGCCATCAACAGCGCCGCTGCAACGATGGAGCGGTACACGGAAGCGCCGAGCGTCAACGCGCCACCGACAAACGCCGCCGGCATGGAGGCGACGACGAAAGACCCAAACAACGTCCAATCGAAATCAGCCGCGCGATAATGGCGGTACCACACGATCGAGGTGACGAATATATTCATGATCAGCGCCGCAGGTTTCATGTAGACGGGACTCATACCGTACAAGGCCATAACTGCCAGGTAGCCCGAACCGCCACCCTGACCGACGGACGCGTAGAGGGCGGCGGCTAGGCCGATGAGGATCAGAAACCATACAGATTGTCCGTGCGGGGCTAAATCCATGGGGTGTCAACTCTCGCTCGTGCGCCGGACCAGTGAACAATGATAGTGATGCAAGCGTTTTCTGCCGCGGACACACTCGGGTCGCGCAACGGCGGCGTGCGCAAGACGGTTTGCCATGTCGCCACGATGGAAATGGGCTGTGTCACGGGGGCTATGACACGACTGGCTCGGGCGATGACGTCTCCGACTGTTGGCTGGATTCGCCCAAACGCAACAGGCTGGGAAGCAGGATGAGAGTGAAAATGGTGCTCACGGCTAATCCGCCGACGATCACCGCCGCCAGCCCCCGGTATAACTCGCTTCCCGCTCCGGGATTCAGCAACAGCGGCAACATGCCAAATAAGCTGGTCAGCGTGCTCATGAGAATCGGCCGCAATCGCAGTCGCACGGCCTGTTCGACGGCATCCCGTCGGCTCGTACCCTGCCGTTCCGCGGCGCGCGTCTGGTGCACCAAGAGTATCGCGTTGTTCACTACCAGACCCAGCAGGATGACAAAACCGATCATGGTCAAGAGGTCCATGGGCTGGGGAATGACGCGGTTCACGAAATCCACGGCGATCACCCCGCCCACGGTTGCCAGCGGTATGACCAGGATGACGAGGAGACTGTCTATAAAAGAGCGAAACAGTGCACTGATGAGCAGATAGAGAATGACGGTGGCGAGCAGAAAGGTGCCCGCCATGGTTTGCACCGCCAGGTCAAGCTTGTCCGCCGAGCCCGAATAAGTGATGGCGCCGTCTTCCGGCAGCGCGTCCTTGATAACCGGTTCCGCCTGCTCTTGCAGTGCGCGTATTACGGTTTCGAGCGCCATACCCTCGGGG
>JBFGKR010000285.1:0-3498 GCA_041576575.1 Arenicellales bacterium
CCTCCCGCTCCTCGATGGTGCAATCGGCGGCATCGAGTTCCGAGATAGTGGTGAAGCATTGGACGGCCTGCCGTTCCAGATCGCCGTATGCCATGGGATGGCGAATCACGGCGACTTTAAAGCCATAGCCCTTGAGCAATGCGGACAGCCAACGCGTTGTCTGCGACTTGCCGCAACCGGTTCTGACCGCCGAAGTGGCAATGACCGGGACATTACATTTCAACATGGTACGCCGCGGACCCAGTAACAGAAAATCCGCCCCGCTGGCGAGCACGATCGACGCGGTGTGCATGACCGCATCGTGCCCGACGTCGCTGTAGGCGAACACGACCTGATGGACCCCCTCGCGGCGACAAAACGCGGCCAGCTCGGCCTCGTCGATAATGGGAATCCCCTCGGGATATTGCTCTCCCGCGAGCGAGCGAGGATAGCGGCGCCCGGCGATATCGGGTATCTGAGCGGCGGTAAACGCGAGCACACGATTTGTGCGGTCGTCGCGATAGATCATGTTGAAATTATGGAAATCGCGACCCGCCGCGCCCATGATGACAATGCGCATCGTATCTTCAGTATGGGACATCATGTCGACAGAGTTATGAGAGCGGCGGGACGAATCGACGGCAGACAGGTGCGAGTGCACGCGAAAACGCCCCGGCCAAAAAATCGCCGTCGCCAGGACTTCGTGTGTGCGTCGTCTCTCGCACCGTTCGTGGCCGGATCCACCAAAGGAATCGCTTCGGCACAGCTCGATAACCTGCGCACGGAATGTCAGGAGGGACGCACGTGCAACCCCTACACCGACTGAACCGAAACCACGCTCGACTCAACATCCATATCGGAATCCGTAGGGAGCAGATTTACCCTAGTTGAGAACGAAAGTTACCTTCAAGTCGACTCTATATCGCGCGATTTTGTTGTTCTCGACTATGACTTGCTGTTCTTTTACCCACGCACCCTTGATATTTTTCACCGTCTCCCCGGCGCGCTTGACGCCTTCTTGTATGGCGTCTTCGAAGCTCTTGGTGGATTCGGCGCTAATCTCGATTACCTTCGCAACTGTCATGGGTGTCGCCCTCCTGAAATTTAGTGATGGATACTACGTTACGTTACAGCTTGTTTCGGGAGACTGCGCTTGATTCATAGATTCCCAGGTTGTCTGCTTGACCCAAGATAATTTACACGTTTGGCTCGCGTCGCGGTTGATCGGAATCAAACAACTCCGACCTTTGTCGGTAGAACTCCGCATTCATCCCGCAGAGGGCGATTCCCGCGCGTGTGTCGCAAGAAAACACAACGAGGGCCTGACTGCCGCGCACGGCCATATCGAGCGCCCGTCGATTTTCGGACCTCGAGAGCCGCCCTATTTCTGATAAAAACATTAATGATTGAAGTCAAGGCGCGCCACAGAACGAAGACGTAACATAGGCCACATTGGCTGCGGACAGGGACCCAGTCGGTCTGATTGCGTGCACATCAATCCACGCCACGGTCTGGGGGTCCGCGCTGTGTGCAATCCACGGGGAGCGTGTTCGATGTCAAATTGGAAATCCACGAAACGGGAGAACAGGATGACCCGCCAATCAGATCCACAAACGCGGAGCGACGAAATTGCAAAAGAATCCCTGCGCCTGCACGCTTTTTACAAAGGCAAGGTGCAGATTCTGCCCAAATGCAGCATCCGCGATAATACGGATTTCGCCGTCTGGTACACACCCGGTGTCGCCGCGCCGTGCCTGGCTATCCGGGACAATCCGCTGAAGGCGTACGATTACACCAATAAGGCCAACAGTGTCGCAATCGTATCCGACGGCTCCAGGGTGCTCGGTCTGGGAAATATCGGTCCGGAGGCCGGCCTGCCGGTCATGGAAGGCAAGGCCTTGCTGTTCAAGTATCTCGGCGGTGTGGACGCGGTTCCAATCTGTGTGCGCGCAACGCATCCCGAGGCGTTGATCGATATCGTCCAAGCGCTGGAGCCGTCTTTCGGTGGAATCAATTTAGAGGACATCGCACAGCCAAAGTGCTTTCGCGTGCTCGATCGCCTGCGCTCCCGCATGGGTATCCCGGTTTGGCACGACGATCAACAGGGCACCGCGACCGTCCTCGTCGCCGGGCTGACCAACGCGCTGGATCTCGTAAACAAACGCATCGACCAGGTCCAGATCGCAATGATCGGAATGGGGGCCGCCAACGTGGCGGTGTATCGGCTCATCAAAGCCCGCGGCGTGGATATTTCCCGCATCGTCGCGTGCGACAGCACGGGCACATTGCACAAAGGCCGAAAAGACATCGAGGAAAAGCAGGAAGAGTATGCGGACAAATGGGCGATATGCAATGAAACCAATCAAACGCAAATTCAGGGTGGGATCGCCGAGGCGCTCCGGGGCAGCGACGTCTGCGTTGCGTTCTCCTGCCCCGGCCCGGGAGTGATCGAACCGGAATGGGTTGGTCTAATGGCGAACGACGCCGTCGTGTTTGCCTGCGCCAATCCGGTGCCGGAGATCTGGCCCTGGCAGGCGCGGGATGCCGGAGCCAGAATCGTCGCCACGGGTAGAGGCGATCTCCCCAATCAACTCAACAATTCGCTGGCCTTCCCGGGGATATTCCGGGGCGTGCTGGATATTTGCGCTTCCACGGTCACCGACGAGATGGCTGTCGCCGCCGCTACCGAACTCGCTCAATTTGCGCAAAAACGAGGGATACGTGACGACAACATCCTCCCGCGCATGGAGGAATGGGAGGTGTTTCCCAAAATCGCGGTGGCCACGGCCATCGAAGCGCAACGGCAAGGCGTGGCCAGGATCGTGAAGAGCCGGGAATCCCTGTTCCGCGGGGCGGTTGAGAAGATCCGCTCCGCGCGTGAGGGAACACGGGTCCTGATGCGGGAACAGATTATCGGAACGGCTCCGAGAACAAATTCACCCGCGGTTTATTGAACCAGCCCCAGGATAGATCTCGCTTGCTGTGGCGTCGCGGCAATGCGATCGTATTCGGCGCAAATATCGGCAACCCTCGCTACGAGCTCGGCGTTGCTTTTGGCGAGCCGGCTGCGGTCATACTTTATATTGTCCTCCAAGCCGGTGCGCGGATGACCACCGAGCTCCAGGCACCAGCGATTGACGTCCAGCTGGTGCCGCCCGATTCCCGCTGCGGACCAAGTGGCGCCGGGCATGATGTCGGCCAGTTCCGAGACGAGGAATTCCACAACCTGCCGTCTCGCCGGGAGGGCGTTCGGGATGCCCAGCACCCATTGCACGTGCGCCGGTGGTCGCACCAAACCGCGATCGATGAGTGTTTTGGCGTTGTAGAGCATGGCGAGGTCGAATACCTCGATCTCTGGTTTGATGTCGTGTGCGAGCATCGTTTCCGCCAGCGAGTCGATCAATTGCGGCGAGTTTTCGTAGATTTGATTGGGAAAGTTGACCGAGCCCGTGGCCAGAGAGGCCATATCCGGTCTTAGAGCCAAGGGACGCCCTCGCTCCTCATGCGTTCGGCCTCGTC
>JBFGKR010000286.1:0-3480 GCA_041576575.1 Arenicellales bacterium
AACAACACCCCCATCGTGGTTCTCTTATTACCCATCCTGGTCAGCGTCTCACTTCGGACGCAGACGAGTTCCGCGTCGGTTCTGATGCCGATGGGATTCGCCACCCTGGTAGGCGGAATGAGCACCACGATTGGCACCTCCACCAACCTGCTGGTGGTCAGCGTATCGGCGGATCTAGGCCTGCGCCGAATCGAAATGTTCGATTTCTTCGCCCCCGCGCTGATCGCCGGCGGCGTGGGTGTGCTGTATTTGTGGCTGATCGCACCGCGTATTCTGCCTCAACGCACGCCGGTGCTCGCGGATACATCGCCTCGGGTCTTCACCGCGCAATTGCACATCCCGGAGGGAAGCTTTGCAGATGGAAAGACCTTATCGGAACTGATGAAGAAGACAGACGGGCGTATGAAGGTGGTACGCATACCAAAGAGCGCCAACACCTATACGGTTCCACTCCCCGACGTGGTCATCAGCGCTGGAGACCGGCTGACCGTTCAAGACACGCCCCAGCGGCTCAAGGAATACGAGCAAGTCCTAGGGGCGACGCTGTATTCAGGAGATCATCCAGTAGACGACGAACACCCGTTGAGAGCCGAGGATCAGCAGTTGGCGGAGATCATCGTGGTGCAGGGCTCGCCTCTCGACAAAAGCACACTGGACGAAGTGCGATTCGCCGAACGCTACCAGTTAGCCGTGCTCGCGCTTCACCGCAACGGACGGGCGCTGGAATCGCTGCCTCAAGGGATCAACAAGCTGACGCTGCAAATCGGAGACGTGCTCTTGGTGCAGGGCGCGCGCGAGCGCATCACCGAGATCAAACGCGACGGCAGGCTGTTGGTGCTGGATGCCACCACCGACTTGCCGCACACGGAAAAAGCGTACTGGTCGCTGTGTATCATGGCGGGGATTGTCGTCGTAGCGGCGCTGGGTTTACTTCCCATTGCCATCAGCGCCACGTGCGGGGCTTTGCTAATGATTATCACCGGTTGCCTGCGATGGCACGATGTGCGAGACGCCCTGAGCGCATCGGTGATATTGATAGTCGTCGCGAGCCTCGCTCTGGGGTCTGCGCTGACGAGCACCGGAGCGACGGTATACCTAGCAGATGTGTTCTTGGCGCTGAGTCAGGGAGCCTCGCCGACGATCATATTCAGCGGTCTGATGTTATTAATGGCGGTGTTGACGAACATCGTGTCCAACAACGCCGCTGCAGTGATCGGCACACCCATCGCGATCAACATTGCGCAGCAACTTCAGTTGCCGCCGGAAGCGTTCGTATTGGCGGTGCTGTTCGGCGCAAATATGAGTTACGCGACACCGATGGCTTACAAGACCAACTTGCTGGTAATGAATGCAGGCGGCTACTCCTTCAGCGACTTTGTCCGCGTGGGCGCGCCGCTCACCTTGATCATGTGGTTGACGCTGAGCTGGCTGCTTCCCGCGATCTACGAGTTCTAGCCCGCAGTCACCCGTTCGAGACTGCCTTTATCGGCTGCACGTCGATGGGCGCTTCCCGCGCTTTTTCCCTTTCCTTTTCGTTTGCGATCTTGAGTAGCGCCACAATTCTCGAATAGCCGTGATTTTGGGCCACGGTCAAAGCGGTGCTGCCGTCGCGATCCATAGAATGAATGTCTGCGCCTGCTGAGATCAGCAGTTGTGCTATGTCGGTGTAGCCGCGGAACGCCGCTGCCATAAGGGGCGTCTTGCCTGAAACCGTCCGAACGTTAACATTGACTCCGGAATCGATCAAAGTTTGGACGACGGGTACGTTCCCCTTCAGCACCGCGTGAAACAGCGCCTTGGCGCCGTAAGCGGTTTTTGCGACTTGTTTCGGTTCAAGACCGGTTGGGAGTTTCAGGTAGCGATTCGCCAGGGGAATGGCAACCATGATCCCGAGCGTGTAGAGCATCACGGCCGGGTCGATGTTGAAGTATCCCGCCAATTCTGCCGGAAGATTTGCGCCCAGAACCAGCACCGCCGTCACCAAGATCAAACCGGTGCGCACGTATCGAACCAGCGAAACGGCGATGATGAGCATCAACCCCACCAGCAGCCACTTCTTGTCGAGCGAGACGTCGCTGGTCCAGCTCTCCGGCAGGTTCGCGGCCGCACTCATGAGTACGACCAATATTAACAGCCAGCGGTCCCGAGATGATTCTTTTAATACGAACACCTTCGCCCCCTTTCTCTGCTCTGAGCGACAACTATGGTTTTTATTCTAGTCCAAGATTTCGTAGTCAACCACGAAACCATGGAATCCAGTCAAAAACCGGACAGGGACCCCCAGCTATCGCGGCGCCTACGGAATCTCAGGCGGGGCAAAATGAGGCCCAGCAGGATGCCGACCACGATCGCGCCGGCACCCATCATGAACCATTTTCTCTCCGTTTGATTGCGCAGATCCTGATTTTCGAGCTTGAGTTCCCCGACCTCGCCGTTCAATGCGGCCACCCGTTTACGCAGCATGTTCCTTTCCTCCGCGATATTCACCGCATCGGCCGCGACCGTACGGATTTCGTCCAATTCCTGCGTCAAACTTCGATTGTGCGTTTCAGCCTTATCGCGCATCGCCTGCATTTCCTCGAAATCCGTCTGCAGCGTGGCCAATCTGCTGGCCAGCTTTTCGGGCTCCTGCTGGAGCTCGGTGAGGCGTTTTTCTGCGATGTCGAGGCGTTGTCTGGCGCTGGGCGTCTCCATCAGCAGGCGCGTTAACACGTATCCGGTGTCGCCGTCGCTGGTCCGAACGTACGAATATCCGGTCTCTTCGTTTTGGCTGAGGACTTCTAATTTCAGACCGCTTTCGAGCATTTCGATGACTTTGTGCTCCGTGCTCTCGCCGGTGCGCAAGGTGATTTTTACCTGATCGGTGACATACATGGACTTCGCCAGCGCCGGGTGGGCGACGGCGCATAATGCGAGCGAGGCGACTAAGTACTTGTTCAATATACGCACGGGCGTTGGTTTTTAAATCAATGGGTCGGACGCGGTCGCCCGAGGGTTAGAATACCGGTATCGACGTCTCATCGGGTCGCGACGATCCATGCGCCGCGTGTTATCCGACGTATTCATCCGTTACACAGCCGTAGCTCGCGTCTGTAACGGTATTGATATATCTGCGCAGCGTTCCCCGCGCAACCTTGTATGGCGGCGCCCTCCAAGCGTCGCGTCTCTGCTTCAGCTGCGCTTCCGACACTTCTATATCCAGGGTGTTGTTAACGGCATCGATGACGATGACGTCACCGTTCTCGACCAGACCGATGGGGCCTCCCTCCTGCGCTTCGGGCACGACGTGTCCGATTATGAAACCGTGAGACCCGCCCGAGAAGCGGCCGTCGGTAATCAGCGCAACCTTGTCACCCAGCCCCGCTCCCATGATCGCCGAAGTGGGCGTCAGCATCTCCGGCATACCGGGCCCGCCTTTGGGTCCCTCGTAACGGATCACGATGACATCGCCGGATTGAATCTCTCCGCGTTCCAGAGCCC
>JBFGKR010000287.1:0-3470 GCA_041576575.1 Arenicellales bacterium
GGGGGCTCGAACGTTCTTCCACGATTTCAGTTCCCGCGATGCGTAAGGTCTGCATCAGTCCTTTGTAGGGCGAAGTCGCCAATTGGACTCCGTCCTTGCCGAGCGCCAGTGAAAGCGCCACGAGCGCTGCGCCGGCGCTAATCACCGTACGCGCCTTCGTCGAAAGCTCCCATGCGGCGACCGCGACCGAAGCTGCCGCCGCCGCGCCGAGAAGCATCAGCGCGGACGCTGGAAACGCCACGAACAACAGGGTGACGACGGACACGCTGCCCACACCAGCGCCCACCAGATCGAAACCGTACACGCGTGGAACGCGATCACGAAAACGCATCAGTGACAAGGCCACGGCGTTGGCTACGAAGAAAAACGGTATCGCAAGCAACAGATATATCCCAGACAAGCGCAGAATCTGTGGCGGATCCCAGAGAACTTCCTCGGCATTGAACGCGATGTTTTGCGCAGCTTGAAAACACAACACCAGGGTAATTGCAAACAATGCCGCGTTGACCAAGAAACTCAAAGCGAATCTCTGCAACAAATGGCGTTGCGCAAAGGACAGGAAGGTACCGCTGAAGCCGTAACCCAAAAGCGCGAGGCTGATAATCATATAGGCGAAATGGTGCCACTGAATGATTGAAAACAAGCGCATCAGCAGCACCTCGTAAGCCAAGGCGACTCCTGATAACAGTGCGATTGACAGCAGCGGAGGGCGCGCCGCGGTATCCAGGTAATTACCCACCGACGGCGGCTGCTGCTTCAGTGACCACCGGTTAGAGGAACGAAGCGCACCGGCAACAATTGCTTCGTGGTGACAGATCCGGTTTCGTGCTTCGTCACCATCAATAACTGCTGCACCAGAAATCGCGTACCCACCGGAATGATCATGCGACCTCCGGACTTGAGCTGCGCGATGAGCGGCGGCGGTACGTGGCTTGCTGCGGCGGTCACCACGATGGCGTCAAACGGCGCGTGCTCCTCCCATCCGTAGTAGCCGTCGCCGTGACGTACGGTTACGTTGTGGTAGCGCAATCGTTCGAGCCGCGCCGCCGCCTGCGTCGCCAGGGGTTCGATGATCTCGATCGAGTAGACATCAGACACGAGTTCGGCAAGGATTGCGGCCTGATAACCCGAACCCGTGCCGACCTCGAGGACTCGATCACCCGGCCGCAGGCCCAAGAGATCCGTCATCACCGCAACGATATAAGGTTGCGATATCGTCTGTCCGTGACCAATGGGCAGGGGGCGGTTCGCGTAGGCGAGGCCACGCATGTCCTCCGTTACGAATTCGTGCCGCGGCACCCTGCCCATCGCCTCCAAGACCCTGGCGTCCGCTGCGTCCTTATCGATATAGACCGCAGTGTCCACGTAGTCCGCGCGGATTTCCTCCAACATTTTCGCCCGCGGCCGCGAATACGCGTCCTCTTCGGCGAACGCGACGGCGGCGACTCCCGCCAGCAGCGGCAGCAATGGCCACGCCCGCCGCCGGCGCTTGCTCCACGTTTTTGTCGCCAAGACCGCGCCACCCTCTGGCATCATGTGTTCACCCGCTGATCATCGACGATGGAATTAGCCATCGCCCACTATGGCTCAATACCGCAGGACGAGTCCATATCGAAGCTCACCTTCAGGTCCAGTTTTTTGCCTTCGTCTTCGCCCCTGCCTTCCAGACCCGCGCCCTCCATGGTGCCGACCATGCGGCGGTCGGCCGGGTCGGCGTTGTGGGTGGTCAAGGTCAGCGTGCCGGGGCCGCGAAAGTCGCGTTGAACGAAATCGTTGGCGCTCGTCTTTCTGAACGTCACTTCCACGTAACTCAGCTTGAAAGTGCCGATCTCCCCCATGCCGATGGCACCTTTCGATTGATTCGTCACCCAGACCTCGTCGTAGGCGTCCCCGCCGGGCATCGTGAGCATGAAATTGGCGAAAGTCTCGGGATTGCACAGACCCATCAAGCCGGTGTCCTCGTCGGCCTTGGAGCCGGAAAAACTGCCGCTGACGTCACCGCTGGTTTCAACCGTCACCGAACGGACGACCCGGGCTCGCACGCCCAGAGCCGGACCGTATGGTCCGAGTTTCATTTCCTCAGGCGCCGCTTCTGACGATCCGCCATCGTTGCCTCCACACGACGCAACTAAAAGGAATATTGGAAAGATACGGGGAATTTTTTTCATGCTCTTTATCCATAATGTTGCCATGAGTCTCGAACGAAAAAACGACTCCTTGGCGTTGGCTCACCGGCGTAACGGCGGTGGGCGCCGCGCACAAGATATTGAATCCCGAGGTTGCCGGGCTGCCGTCTGGAGTGTTTCCTCAACCGTCTTGTACACCGAATTCCAAAACGGGTAAACAACAAAAAACCCGGCGGACCTCTTGCACCGGACTTCACCCTCATTGAAAGAAGATGTTCTTCAAATGGACGCCGACCTCACGAACGCTAGCGCAACGCGGCGGATTCGCGATTGCCGCATCGCGTATACGTGATTTTTTATAAGAGGTTGGGCGGCGGCGCCACACACGGTTTATGGGTAAAGTCGCACGCGCCGATGGTCCGCTATAGCCTCCCGGACTCGCCACGGCGCCGAATGCATCGGAAAACGGTCCGTCGGGCGGGGATTTGGAAAGCCGGCGCCCGGCTTTCGCAAGTACCGGGCATCGGTAGTAAGCTAACGGCATGCGCACCGGACTGGAACGTCTCATGGAGCGACCGCATCGTTGGTTACGCAACGCCCGCGTCGGCTTGGTCGTCAACCCGACTTCCGTCGACCGCCGCCTAACCCATGCGGTCGATCTTCTCAACGATTGCAGGGACGTCGATCTGCGTCTACTGTTCGGACCCGAGCACGGTATTCGCGGCGCCGCCCAGGACATGGTTGGCGTGAGCGATGCGCACGATGAGCGCACCGGATTGCCCGAAGTCAGTCTGTATGGAAACCGCGCGGACTCGCTATCGCCAACCCCTGAACAACTTTCCCAGCTCGATATCCTCGTCTTCGATATCCAGGACATCGGCACGCGTTACTACACCTATGCCGCCACCATGGCGCTTTGCATGCGTGCCTCGAAATTATCCGCGGTGAAGGTATTGGTGCTGGACAGACCCAATCCCATAGGCGGCCAGCAGATCGAGGGCGGCGGTATCGATATCGGGTTTGAGAGTATTTGCGGTATGTACTCCGTCCCGCAGCGACACGCCATGACCGTGGGCGAGCTGGCGCGCTTGTATAACCACGCATTCGGCATTGGCTGCGAGTTGGAGGTGATAGAGTGCCAAGGCTGGCGACGCAGCGACTACTTCGACGCCTGCGATCTTCCCTGGGTCATGCCCTCACCCAATATGCCGACTCTCGACACCGCAATCGTTTATCCGGGAATGTGCTTATTGGAGGCGACGAACCTGTCGGAGGGGCGGGGGACAACGCGTCCCTTCGAACTCTTTGGCGCCCCCTTCATCGAAGCCCACCTCCTGGCCGACC
>JBFGKR010000288.1:0-3461 GCA_041576575.1 Arenicellales bacterium
CTGGGTTGAATTCCCCGTATCGACGTTGCTGTTCACTACTCAATAGCCTTGCTGTGTTTCCCCGCCCGACGAGGACAGATGCCGAACCAATGCAACCGCCGATTCGCGTGCGTCCGCATCAGGACTCGATCTGCGAAGTCGACGGGCGCAGTCAGTGCAAAGCGTCAGATTTCGACCGGTTCCAATGGCCACTCGACACCCCCCATTCAAAGTTTGCCTCGAGACACCTCTAGTGCCCTACGTTACCAAAATACCGCGGATTTTTCATGCTTTTAGCGGGAAATTTTCGATCTGCCCGCCGGACAATAGCGGACCCGCTGCAGGGGCAGTGCCGCAGATTAACGCGGATCAGGGAAGGGTGTGGTAGGCGCGGGCAGGAATCGAACCTCCACCTCTGCCGTGTTCTGGCAGCGCTCTACCGTTGAGCTACGCGCCTGCTGAGATATTGGACATACGTTTTGCCGATGGCGACGCACCACGGCTCAATCCGCAGCGATACGCCGTCGCCATCAGGGCACAAAAACATTTTGATTCTTTATATAACAGTGTAGCAAACCGGATCAAATTTATTGCGTAGCGAGTGCGTGTTCAAAATAAAGGCCGCAATTGACCGCAACTCCACACGCAAACTTGGTTTCAACTTCTCTATTACGAACCGTACTTAGGTAGTATGTACTTTGGTTCTATATGGCACTTGCCGACATCGTCATTATATTCATGTTCAGTCGTAGGTAAGGGCGCAGTGACTGGCGTCCGCCCCCCAAAGCGTGACGGCGTTGTTCCGGTCGAGCGGGAATGAACCTTTTATACTTGTTCCTACATAAGGAAAGCCATTTATATGAGTACGATACTGCGATAACCGGAGAACGAGGCATGAGTCCCCAGCCTGCCACGATGTGTACGAAAAGTGCAAGGCGGATCTTAGTCGGCGTACCGCACGCACGTTGTCTCGATCGTGCCAGCGACAACAATCGCGTAGTAATCCGGGTTTACTTGAAGCCGAGTCCCGATCTGAAATTCGCCCGACCGCAACGACACCGGCGCCTCGGTCCGTTCGCACGGACCACCGATGCGCGCGCGCAAGGGGGCAGGGCGTGGAATTGAAACCCGCGGCGTTGCTGGTGGTCCCGATTTTGATCTTATTGATATTGGGCGCCCTGCGTGTCGGTTTGTACAAACGTTTGATTGATCCCACGGAGATATTTCGAAACCCACGCCGCAGCGAACGCCTACCTCGCGCATTACGCATTATTCTGGTACTGGGGGTCGTCGTATATCTGGCGATGCTCGGCGTACGCATCCCGATATTGCTTCACATCATTGGGGCGGTTCCCGAATTCAACGACGGCTCGGAGCTAATAGCATTTCTTGGCTGGCTTCCCGCAGCGGTATTCGTGGTCACTCTGGTATGCGAAGCCGTTGTGGTGACGCACCTCCTATTTTATCTGAACCTTTGCCGTCAGGGAGCGGCGCAGTACCGGCCGCTCGAGATTCCTTCGCCGCCACGGAACGCTCCCAAAGTCGCTCTTCTAATTCCTGTGTGCGACGAGTCCCCCGAAGTGCTGGAACGTCCGCTGCGTTCGTTGCACAACATTCGATATCCGGCATGCCGCGCGATGCTTGTGGAGAATTCACGAAACAGATCCAAGAAGCGTGAGGCGCTCGCACTCGCGAAGCATTACAAAGTCGAGGCGATCGACCTTCCGAACCGAGGAACAAAGGCGGCCGCGCTGAACGACGCCAGGCCCCGCCTCGACCCAGACACGAAGTACCTGGCGGTGCTCGATGCGGACCAGAAATTGTGTGCCGACATGGTCTCGGACCTGGTCGCGATACTTGAGCGCAACCCGAAAATTACTTGGATCCAAACCGCGCAATCCTATGAAGACGCATCCACGTCGCTGTTGCGGTGCGCCGCGGGGCAGCAAATGCTCGCACTCTACGACAGTGCGCTTGAAGGCAAGGACGTGCGTGGGGTCTGTCCGATCCTCGGCACTAATTACCTTCTTCGCGTCGCCGCGCTCGACGCCGTTGGCGGTTGGGACGAGTCGTACGTCAATGAAGACACCCCCACCGCGTATCGGATGCAGCTTGAAGGCGGGGTAGGCCGCTATCTCCAGCGACTGTACGCGGCGGGATTCGCCCCGCCGTCGCTCGAGGCCTTGTGGAAGCAGCAGATCCGATGGGCCCATTCCAACAGCCGGCTCGCGCTTTCTATCCTTGCGGGGTTCTTCCGACGCGGGCGCCGCCCTGCTAACGTTGTCGCGGATTATTTGGCCCTGAGCGGGTATGAGTTGGTGTTGTTTTGCATCGCGTTTCTCTCGATTGTGCCGGCGCTTGCTCTCATTGGAGGTTTCATGGTGTTCCCCGAGTCCGCGGCGGTCGCAGACACGGTGGGACGGTGGCAGTGGGCCTTCGCGTCGTTGTATCCCTTTCATCTGCTGCTGCTCTTTTTCCCCCATGTCAATATGGGGCTTCGCGGCTACCCCATTCGGAATCTCGTGCTTCTCCAGGGAATAACGTCCACCTTGGGACCCGTCTACCTCAAAGGGGTACGACGCGCCTTGTTGGGTCGACGTCCAATCTTCGAATCCGCAATCCGCCACGCGCGTACGCAGCGAAGCAGGCTCTCGTTACGTTGGGTGATCGCGCCGCAGGTGCTCGTGTTTCTGATGTTCGTTATTGTTGGAAGCATCGCCGCGGCGATCGGTTTTGTGTATCCAAGCTCGCCGTTTCCATGGATCGTGACCTTCTGGACGGTGTTTCACGCTACCGCCTTGGGGCATTATTTCTTTTTTGTGCTGGATGAGAGGTTCTGAACCGAAGGACACGGATTGGGGCGGTTTCAATTGATTGCTGAGACGCCTTCGAATTCGCATGGCCTAGGACGCAGTCTGTGCTATCTTTTCTCCTTCCTATAAACACAAAAGGGCAGCACGGGAGGTGCTCTGATGGAAGGCATCTCAATCTTGTTCATTGCGATCGTCGCACTCGCGATGGTGACCGTATTCATGGGCGCCAAGACCGTGCCTCAGGGGTTCGAGTGGACCATCGAGCGGTTGGGGCGTTACCGGCGCACCTTGACGCCCGGCCTCGGCATCATCATCCCCTTCGTCGACCGCGTCGGAGAAAAGATCGACATGCGCGAGCAGGTCCTCGACGTGCCGAGCCAGGATGTGATCACCAAGGACAACGCCGTGGTCCAGGTGGACGGTGTGGTTTTTTTTCAGGTCTTGGACGCACCGAAGGCGGCTTATGAGGTCGCCGACCTGAGCAACGCCATCTTGAACCTGACGATGACCAACATTCGGACCGTGCTCGGCTCCATGGATCTGGACGAATCGCTGTCCAAGCGCGACGAAATCAACGCCAAGCTGCTGGTGGTGGTGGACGAAGCCACCCACCCCTGGGGCATCAAGGTCAACCGCATCGAGATCAAGGACATCCAGCCGCCGCGCGAC
>JBFGKR010000289.1:0-3461 GCA_041576575.1 Arenicellales bacterium
CAAGTGGCCCAACACCGCTCCGACGATACCGAATGGGATGATGGACATGACAATAACCGGTTGTACGTAAGAGCGAAACGGAATGGCGAGCAAGGCGTAAATTGCGAACAAGACGAAGAATGCGCCAATCAACAGGCTTCGAAATGACTGCTGTTGTTCTCGTGCCTCTCCTTCCAGGCTGAATCGCACGTCAGGGTACTCTGCAAGCATGTCTTGCAGGTATTTCGTCAGGTCCGATTTCACGGCTTCCAGATTCGCGGATTCCTTATCTACATCTGCGGTAACGTTTATCGTGCGATTGCGGTTAATACGCTTTATAGCCGAGTAGCTCTTGCCTGAAGTAGCCGTAGCTACCTCTGTGAACGGCACCTCAACGCCAGCCGATGTGCGAATACGCATCGACTCCAAATCAGCGAGTGACTGCCGCTCCTTCTCCGGGTAACGCACCATGACGCGAACGTCTTCCCGACCGCGCTGTATGCGTTGCGCTTCAAGTCCGAAAAACCCCCGTCGTACCTGCCGGGCCAGGTCAGCCATACTCAGGCCCAACTGCTCGGCAGCCGGCTTTATGTTCAGCTGAATTTCCTGCTTACCTTCTTCCAGGGTATCCGCGATGTCGAAAACCCCAGGATATTCGCTCAAACGCGTTTTGATAGACTGTGCGACAGCGCGTAATCGATCGAAATCCTCAGCCATCAGCTGCACGTCCAGGGGGTCTCCGCCCCGGCCGATTTCAGCCCGATAAGTAATTTCCCGGGCTCCAGGTATTGGCCCTATGGCTTGGCGCCATTCGCGCACCAAATCAGAACTGGTGATATCGAGGGTACGTTCCTCGGGTGCGACGATTTCGAACATGACGCGCCCGAGGTGAGATTGACCACCTTGGTCACCTGAGCCGAGAGAGCCGTAGGTTGCCAGGATGTTCTTGATGACGCTCTCCCCAGTTTCAGGATCGACGTACTGATCGCGCAGTCGCTGCGCAGCCACGTTCATTCTGTCTATATGAGCGGACGTTACCGAAAACGGTGTGCCAGTAGCCATGATCAGATTCGCGCGCGCGGTTTCACTTTGAACTCGGGGGAAAAATATGAAACTTATCCAGCCGCTGAAGACCAGTGTCAGGACAATAACCGCGACTCCTACGAATATTGACAGCGTAAAGTAGCGCTGGCGCAAAGCGGCCGCGAGAAGCGGCTGATATAGCCTTGCAATGGCCCATTCCAAGCTTCGTGCTACTTTGCGCTGCACGCGGACCAACGGGTTGTGCCACTGGTTTTCGTCGCCGTAAACTCTTAGATGTTTGAGGTGGGCCGGCAGAATCAGTTTCGATTCGACCAGGGAAAACAAAAGTACCGGAATGACGATTTTTGGAATCTGGGCAAAGATCTGGCCGCGCGCGCCTTCCACCATCAACAAGGGTATGAACGCAACTACGGTCGTCAGGACGCCAAAGATCACCGGTGTCGCAATCTCCAGCGTGCCGTTGATGGACGCCTGAGTAGCGTTGGCTTCACGCTGCAGATGTTTGTAAATGTTTTCTCCGGTGACGATGGCGTCATCGACAACGATCCCCAGCACCAGAATGAAAGCAAACAGGCTGATAATGTTGATCGTGACTCCCAGTTCCGGCATCAATGCCAGCGCCCCCATGAAGCTGATTGGTATACCGATACAAACCCATATTGCTACGGAGAAGCGCAGGAACAGAGTCAACAACAGGAAGATCAGAATCCCGCCTTGTATCGCGCTGGTCGTGAGTGTGCCAAGTCGGGCTTTGACGATGCGCGCCCGGTCTCGCCATACCGTCAGCTCCACACCGGAGGGCATGCGGGTTGCCGCAGTCTGCGCATACTGTTTTACGGCTGTGGCGACGTCAATGGCGCTCTGGTCTCCGGTGCGGTATACCTCGATGACCACCGCGCGTCGGCCGTTGAACGTGGCCATGAGGGGTTCCTCTTCAAAGCCGTCTTTGACTTCGGCGATATCACCGATAGTCAGACGCGTGCCATCGTTGCGTTTGACCACGACGATCTTGTCGAAGTCTTCCTTGACATACGCCTGACCCTTGGACCGAATCAGTATTTCGCCGCCCTGGGTGCGAATGGCCCCAGCGGAAAGATCCAGAGAAGCGTCATTGATGGCGGAGGCGATTCGCTCGAAGGTGAGTCCGTACTTCTGAAGGGTATCCTCCGCTACCTCGATTGCGATCTCGTAAGGCCGGACCCCGGTTAGTTCGACCTGAGTCACTCCGCGCAAATCAGCAATGTCATCGCGGACGCGCTCACCAAGCTGTCTGAGTTCTCGTTCGGCCAAGTCGCCCGAGACCACCACGCTGATTACCTCCCGGCGGATCTGCGCCAGACTGATAACCGGACGTTCAATTTCCTCGGGAAACGTGCTGATCGCATCGACGCGGTTCTTGATGTCATTTAGTAGCTCCCGAGGATCGTATCCGGTATCCACTTCGACGGTGACCACGCCGGCGCCTTCTGTGGATTCTGAGCGTAGTTCTTCTATGCCTTCGAGATCGAAAAGCGCTTCCTCGATTCGAACCACGACGCCCTCTTCCACCTCCGCTGGTGTGGCGCCGCGGTAAGGGACGGTAACCCGCACAATGTCCAATTCGAATTCGGGAAACACCTCCAGCGGAATGCGGTTGAAGATCGCGTTCAGGCCCAGGGCGGCGATCAGGAACATCAGCAGGTTCGCGGCTACCCCGTTGCGGGCAAACCAGCGGATCGCGCCGGTCATCATCCGCCCCCGGGAGTCGATATGGCCGGGGCCGTTACGTTGACGGCCCGTTTCGCATCTTCGGACCCGGACAGGCGAGGGCGTACCTCGGTACCATCGGCCGCGGCAGTGAACGGTGTCACGACCACCAGCGCGCCGTCGTTCAGTCCGGTCACTACCGCAAGGTCGGCATCGGTCCAAAGCACCTCAACGTCGACGCGCGCCAACCTTTGGTTCGCATCGACGACCAGCACGTCGTGTGGTTCGCGCAACGCCGCCAACGGGATTGAGAACACGTCTTTCAGTAGAGCGCCTTCGATCGTTGCTTCGACGAATTGCCCGACCTTGAGTGGCGGAGCCCCCGAATGGCGCCGGCCGTATGGATCGTCCACCTGTGCCACCACGAACAGCTGCCGGCTGGCGGTGTCGATGGCGCCCTCGGCCCGCACAATCCGCCCCTCCCAGTTGTAGGTTTGGCGCCCGAATTTCGCGCTCACCACCACCCGCGGCAGGTCCGCACCAGCGGCGGTCGCGGATTCCCCGCGATAGATTTCCGGCACGTCGAGGAATTCAAGCTGGCTATCGGTGAGCGGCAGACGGATTTCAACGTAGTCGACCGCATAGACTCGGCCCAGAACGGTGGCCGGTGTCACGTACTGACTAATGTCGACATCCTGCGTCAGAACCCGCCCCGCATAGGGCGCCGTGATACGGGTGCGTTCGAGATCCAG
>JBFGKR010000290.1:0-3459 GCA_041576575.1 Arenicellales bacterium
CCGATGTGGCGGCTGCAGTATCGAAATTTCGGCACCTACGAAGCGATGGTGACGAACCACACCGTGGACGCGAACGGAAACGACTTGGCCGGCATTCGCTGGTACGAGTTGCGCCGATCGCCCGGCGGAGCGTGGTCGATCTTTCAAGAGGATACGTACGCACCCGATACTACGCACCGATGGATGGGAAGTATTGCGATGGACCAAGACGGGAACATCGCGTTGGGTTACAGCGTGTCCAGCGATACCGTATTTCCGGGTATACGACAGACCGGTCGTCTCGCAACGGACCCCCCCGGCGCGTTGACGCAGACCGAAGCCACGATCATCGCGGGCAGCGGCGCACAGACGCATAGCAGCAGCCGATGGGGCAACTACAGCAGCATGGATGTGGATCCGGTCGACGACTGCACGTTCTGGTATACGACGGAGTACTATAAGGACACCTCGCTTGCCGGTTGGAGGACTCGAATAGCGAGCTTTCGGAATCCGAGCTGCGGCAAACCGCCGTCCGAGGAACTCGCCGAGTTTGAATACGCGGCGAAACTCGTGTGCGGGTTACAACGCGATCCGAAAGATGCGCGGGTCGTAAGAGGCTTTTACGCCACCGCAATCAACATCCACAATCCAGGAAGAGATGGGGTTAAGTTCCGCAAGAAGCTTGCGCTGACTTTCCCGCCAAAGGAGCAAAAGCCCGGTAAAGTGATTCCGATTGCCGAGGACAAGCTCGGTCCGGATGAAGCCTTGGAGGTAGACTGCATGGACGTGCAACGCCGCATTTTTCCGGATGGATTTCCTACGCCTTACATCAAGGGATTCGTGATCATACAAAGCCCCAACAGTCTCGACGTCGTCGGGGTATATACCGCCGCGGGTTTGGATGAGAACGGCAACGTTACATCGGTCACCAGCATGGACGTTGAAACAATACCAGGGAGAAAACCGAAAAGCCGTCCAGATGGACGCTGCCCCGATCTTACCGTCGTCGACATCGGTCGACCTTCTGTCAGCTGCCCGGGGGGACCGGGAACCTGCGTCACCAAGGTCGAGTATACAGTCTCGAATATCGGCGCGGCCGACGCCGGGCCCTTCGACGTGCGCACGATTCTGGATCCCAATCAATCCGTGGTCGTGGACACCCAATTTGCCAACGGGCTTGACGCCGGAGCAGTACAGAACGTGTCAATAGCGAGCCCGCCCGGCGGTAATTGCTTCGATCCGAACTGCACCGTGTCGGTTTCCGCCGACTTCGAGGGAAAGGTCGACGAGTGCAATGAGGAAAACAACCAACTCACGGAAACGACGCCTGGTTGAGATACACCTGTAATCGCCGGAGGCATTTCGAAATAATCGGTAAGCAATCAGAGCTGTAAGCGTAAACGAGGCCATTGCCGTAATGCGTAGACGCACGCCGCCCGGATTAGTCGAATACTCCGCAGCGGCGACATCCGGGATCCCCGGGGCAGGTGTGTTCGTGTAGTAGAAGCGCGGCACCGCCGGTTCGCCATGCACATCGAGCGCCGATGGTATAGCTGACGTCACGCGCCGACGCCGCGTGGGTGTCGAGTGAATCCGGCGTCGGGAAAGTCGAGGACGTCGAGGTGCCGTTGCGCTCTCAAATCGACGCCGGCGACGTCGCAGACGTCGCCGGCGCGGTTGTTTCCGCGTTTACCTTATTGCCAATCGCTTTCCGAAGAACTCACCCTGTGAATCCGCGCGGGACGCCAACCCGGTGCGGTGTCATTGCATGGTTGCGTAATACGCCGCGAGATCTTTCATATCTTGGTCCGTCAGCGATTGCGCCAACGACTGCATCATCGCGTTGTCTTTGTCGCCGGACTTATACGCCATGAGAGATTCGTAAAAGGCCGTCTCATCCATCCCCTTCAGAGCCGGATTCGGGCCCATGCCGGCACCGTCCGCCCCGTGACAGCTTGCGCACATTACAGATTTTTCTTTCCCGGCGGCCGCGTCGCCGCCGGCCGTCACGGAACCGGCCGTGCCTAAAGCCACGAACGTCAACAGCGCCGCTACAATCTGTCTTCGCATCACTTTCCTCCTATTTGTTAACAGAGACAACCACAATAGATAAATCTTACACTAATCCGTGGGAAAGTCTCTAAGAATATTATTCGCTATTCGCCTAGCATCGATATCGAACGGCCGCGTTCGAGAACTTGCTTTTACGTCTCAATTTCACATCCCTTTGTTCTTTCGAACAACAATGAAACCAAGTGCTATGCAAATCCCCATCCCGCTATACGACACAGATACATATTTTGACTAAGTGTGCCGAGCGATACTTGCAGGACGCCCCTCAGCGCTTCACCCTGATGTGCAGACGCGGAAAATTTCTTAATTTGCTAGGATTGATTGTAACCGACGCCGAGAACAGCCCTGATGTTCCCCGGGAAGCGCGTTCGATTATGCATAGCGAAAATCGAGCAAGTTAAAACGCAACGGCCTACCGTTGACCGCAAGCCTTTTTCCCAGGGAATTTGATCCCTCAACGATGACGGGCGACACGTAAACCCAGCAATCCAAGGCTCAACAATATGATCATGGAAGGTTCAGGTACGCTCAACGGTGGAGTCCCGTATTCGACGACGTATCCGATCATATGGGGTTGATAGTCCTGGTCATCCCACAGGGGGAGCGACGGCCAGAAATGCAAATAGTGTTGAATACCGCCCCGTCCATTATTCGGCTCTCCGCTCGCCCAATTGGTGTAAGACCACGCTTCTCCGGTAACCCAAGCCCAACCTTTATGCGGTTCGTCTGCTGGATCGATAGGCTGCGGCTGATAACCGCCCAGCCAGTAACCGGTGAGCAACCCTGGCGCGATCTCGACCAAGTCGGCAACAAATTCATTTTCATTGCTGTCGGAGATAGTCGCAAGATGTCCACCTAGAGTTTCGGCGGCAGATTTGGCGTTCTCCCACGTTAATGCGGCGTCGAGCGTGATGACTTCGTAAGAATGACCGTTGCCCACGTATAGTATTGGAACGGCGTGCGCGGTTTGCGCCATAAGCAATACCACCGCACCAAAGAAATATCTTTGCAGCTTGTACATCTGACACCCCCGAGATACCCGTTAGTCGGGTTATCCGTATTTTCGTGCGACTGTAACCTATTTATTTGTATTTATCGGTGATTACAGTCACTTGATGGAAAAAAAAGGTGGCATAAGTCGCACCGATCACTAGAACCCGAACTTTTCGATCATGCGTGGAACGTACGAGTGAAGATGGCGTAAATATGTAATAATATCAGATAGTTAAATCTTACCTTGAGGTTGTACCCCGCCGGTTCGATTTTTTTCCGACGCTCGGTCAGTAGCGGAACCAGATGAATCAACGGAATCGTGCCGGCGAACTCCGAGTATTTCGTTGTAAACGTCTAAGGTATTTTTCGCGGCGTTGCTCCAGTTGTACCGCTTGGTGACCCAGCGACACGTGC
>JBFGKR010000291.1:0-3456 GCA_041576575.1 Arenicellales bacterium
TCCCCGACAACTTATGGCGCAGGCCGAAGCGTGGATCGAGGCAACTATGGCCGATATCGAGCTTTCGCCGGGAACCGAGCAGGGCGCAAGCAGAGGCGGCGAGTAATGGGCGTTTTGGCGCACGTCGGCTCCCTTCTCGCCGCCATCCTTCGTGGGGCTAGGTTTTCGGCTGGTTGATCGCGTTGCGTTGTGGTCGGTGACACAGGGACTCCAGCGGGAAACGCAGCAACGCACCGTTCACGGCCTGCAGCACGTACTCGCCGGTGTGCTCCTCGTGGACGTACGCCATATCGCCTTGTTCCCGTGTCTGGTCGGTAGCCGGATCCCCGTTGCGACCTAGCGCCAAAGCGCGACCCGTATCGAAGTCTACGACTGAACCCGGTTTCAGGCGGATTGGGGCAAACAGCACCGGGGCGTATCCGTCAACCACGCGTCCGTACACGACGCCTTGTTCGATGAGCAGATGAGGCGGTTGGTCCGGAAATGGTTGCAGCCATTGGAACAAGAACTTGCCGTGCAGATTCGAGTTGCTGCGAAACAGGCCGATTCCTCGGTTGATCCGCTCCGGGTACAACTTGAACGTACCTTTCTGTAAATTTTCGAATTCGGTACGGGTGATCTTGTCCGACCTCGTGGCGACGTAGCGTTCCGGTTCAACGAGAAACTGATTCGCCATAAGGCTGTCGTACTCGTCGTAGATAACACTGCAGTCGAAATATCCGGCATACGCAATCTGGTGCGTGAGCAAAAGTACACCGGTTATCGTGTTGAGCAGCCGCATGAATATTTTTGCCTTATTGCCGAGGATGCGCGTAATCCATCGTTACGTAAAACGCCGGAGCGTGGAAAGTAAAAATCCCGTATTCGCCTCCGGGCTCTTTATGCGTCACGGTCGCCGGAAACGGCCGGCGTGTATTGGATCGGCACCACGCCGCGAGCGCATCACTCCGCATCGCGCGTGCGCGTCCCGCAGCGAAATCGAAACGTGGAAGAATCGCTGAGCAAAAGAAGCGCCTCCGGGAGACCGATACGCACGGCGACCCCGCAGCCATGACCACCTTGTATGGACCGCGGGCATGGAGACGGGAGGCCGCCGTGCGGGGCGCCGTCAACCTTTTAAGGCCAAGCAAACATCCACGCCATTGGTCGCATTATAACGTGGCATGCCCGGGGCGGTGGAGCACCCTCAGCAAACAATTCTGTTCAAGCGCGCATAAGCCGCCACGCTTACCTGTTCCGCTCTTAACCTGGGATCGATACCCGCCGCTCGAATCTGGGCCTCGTTTGCCACGCCACGCAGCGCATTTTTCAGGGTTTTACGGCGCTGGCTGAATGCGGTGCGAACGAGGGTGCTGAAGGCGACACTGTCGCCGATTGCGTAACGGGCCGGGCGGTAGGGCTTCAGAAGGATTACCGAGGAATCTACGAGAGGTGGAGGATAAAACGAACCGGGCGTTACGGACAACATCGATTTGACAGCACATCGTTGCTGAACCATGACGCTCAGTCGGCCGTATTCTTTGTTTCCGGGTGCCGCATGGATGCGTCGGGCTACTTCTTTCTACAGCATTAGACATAGCTCATCGATACAGTGCGCGTGCGCGAGTAACCGAAAGACCAGAGGAGTGGCGATATTGTATGGCAGGTTGCCGATTACGCGAACGCGCGCGTCGATTCCGGGAATCACATCACAATAATTGAAGCCTAAGGCATCGGCTCGATGTATGACCAAATTGGGATAGCGCTCCGACCGCTCACTGAGATAGGCGACCAGGCGTTGGTCTATCTCTATTACATGCAGAGACGCCACCCGGGGCGCGAGCTGGAACGTGATTGCACCCGTCCCCGGACCAATCTCGACCACGGTTTCCTCTTTCTTCGGGGCAAACGCGTCTATGATTTTGTCGACTACCGACTGCTGGCGAAGAAAGTGCTGGCCCAGAGATTTCCTTGGAATGGGCGCGCTCATGTGCGGGAGCGTTTTCCGAAGGCGCGCTTTTGGGACGCCAGGTTGCGGACTATATCGATGGCCGCGTGAATCGCGGCCGCCAGGCTGCGATCATTTGCTTTCCCTGAACCTGCAAGCCCTAGAGCGGTGCCGTGATCAACCGAAGTGCGGACTATGGGCAGTCCCAAAGTGATGTTCACTGCGTCTCCAAAGGCCGCATATTTGATGACCGGTAACCCCTGGTCGTGATACATGGTCAGTACCACGTCGACATTCGCAAGTTGCGCCGATGTAAATGCAGTGTCTGCGGACAGCGGTCCAGACGCGCGCACACCGGTTTGCTTCAGCTTCTCGAGTACAGGTCTGATGACCTCGATCTCCTCCCGCCCCAAGTGTCCATCCTCTCCGGCGTGGGGATTGACGCCGCACACCGCGATCCGCGGGCGCGATATTCCCAACTTGGTCTGCAGTTCCTCCGCCAGCACACGAATCACGCTCTCGAGCTTGAAGCGAGTAATTTGCCGGCTCACGTCCGCCAGCGGGATATGCGTGGTGACCAGGGCAACTCGCAGCGGTCCCGAGACCAGCAGCATCACCGGACACGCGGAGCCGGTCCGGCGTGCCAAGTATTCGGTGTGCCCAGAAAACTGAGATCCCGAATCGCTGATCACGCCTTTGTGAACCGGCCCCGTGACCAGGGCGTCGAACCTCCCCGCAAGGCAACCGTCTACGGCCCGGTCCAAGGCTGCGAGGACGTAGGGTGAATTCTTCGGGTCGGGCCTGCCCGTTCGTGCGGACACGCGCAAGGGCTCCGGGATGACCGCCAAGGTGCCCGGGGTGTGCGGATCGCCACGCCATTCCGCAACTTTTACTTCAAGACCCAGGGCGCGGGAGCGATGGATGACGAGCTCCGGGTCAGCGACGGTGATCAGGCAGCAGGGCAGATTTCTTTGTGCCAAAACAATTGCAATATCTGGACCGATGCCGGACGGCTCCCCAGGTGTGAACACGATGCGCGGTAGGTTGTGGGTCACGGAAGGCGATCAATCCAAACGATTATGGGTGCCGTCGCAATACGGTTGCGTCGCCGTGTTCTTGCAACCGCAAAGCGTAACCTGCGTCGGCTCAGTGATCTCCAGTTTCACCGGTTGGAATTCGGTTCCTTTGTGCGAGCCGTCACAAAAAGGCTGATTGTTCGAACCGCCGCAACGACACCACCAGTAGGTGCCGGGTTCGAGTTTCAGGACATAGGGGGCTTTTTGCGCGATCTTGGGTTCGGCCATGTGTGCATCCTCGCTGTGAGTCGGGACGAGTACATGATACCGACGTCGATACGGGGACGGTAGACGCTTGCTAGAATATCAAAAAACTGCCTGTCCAATGACTACGATACTTGAGCTAGAGCGGTTCGCTTCCCTGCGATTCGCCGACAGTTTGATACCTCCGGTGAATATGACCGTAGGCAGAGAAGAAGTGGTGTCCTTGAGTGGTCCGTCGGGTTGCGGCAA
>JBFGKR010000292.1:0-3452 GCA_041576575.1 Arenicellales bacterium
CCTCCTCGGCGCCAACGGTGCCGGAAAATCGACGACCTTGAAGGCGATTTCCAACCTGCTGGGCGCGGAACGCGGGGTCGTAACCAAGGGAACCATCACGTTTAAAGGCGAAAACGTACACAGTTTGTCACCAAACGAGCTGGTAAACCGAGGCGTCGTGCAGGTCATGGAGGGACGGCACTGCTTTGAACACCTGACCGTCGAAGATAATCTGCTCACCGGCGCCTATACCCGTAAAGACGGGAGCGGCAAGATCAATGAAGATCTGGAGATGGTGTACAGCTATTTCCCGCGGTTGAAGGAGCGACACAAAGCTCAGGCGGGATATACCTCAGGCGGTGAGCAGCAGATGCTCGCGCTTGGGCGTGCGTTGATGGCGCGTCCGTCGGTAATTTTGTTGGACGAGCCCTCGATGGGGCTTGCGCCTCAACTTGTCGAGGAAATCTTTGAGATCGTAAAAAAACTCAACGTGCATGAAAAAGTGACATTCTTGCTGGCGGAGCAAAACACCAATATCGCGCTGCGTTATGCGACTTATGGCTATATTCTGGAGAACGGACGCGTGGTAATGGATGGAAGGGCCGATACGCTGGCCGAGAACGAGGATGTCAAAGAATTCTATCTGGGGATGAGTGGAGAACAGCGGAAAAGCTTCCGTGACATAAAACATTATCGTCGGCGCAAACGCTGGTTGGCTTGACAACGGTTCATGTTTCAATTAGGCAGATGCAGGTCAAGAATCAATCGCGGAATTCGGTTCGTCTTGACATTTTTTACTACTCCAATTCAACCACTTCGTACTTCAATATGGCGGAACATTTCGATCAACTGGAGACACGCAACCCGGAAGAGAGAGAGCGCGAGCTGTTCGACCGCCTTCCCAATCAGGTGGCGAACGCCCAGCGCAATGCGCCCGCGTTTTCTCGACTATTGGAAGGCGTGGATGCTGCCACGTGCAATAGTCGTGCAGCATTGTCCCAACTGCCGGTCATCCGGAAATCCGATCTCATAGAACTGCAACGGGCGGATCGGCCGTTCGGGGGGCTCGCGGCGACTGCCGTCAGTCAACTCGCTCGGTTATTCGCTTCACCGGGCCCCATATACGAGCCGGAAGCCAAAAGACCCAACTACTGGCGCATGGCACGCGCTCTTTACGCCGCCGGTTTTCGACACGGCGACCTGGTTCACAACACCTTCTCCTACCACTTCAGTCCAGCGGGGTCGATGCTCGAGAGCGGCGCCCACGCGTTGGGTTGTGCCGTGTTTCCAGCCGGCGTGGGGCAGACTGAATTACAGGCGCAAACCATCGCCGACCTCAAGCCTAACGGTTATGTCGGCACGCCCTCGTTTTTGAAGATAATCCTTGAAAAGGCTGATGAAATTGGTGCCGACGTGGCGAGTTTGAAAAACGCGTTAGTCAGTGGAGAGGCTCTGCCCCCGAGCCTCCGTTCGGCAATCGAAACGCGAGGTGTCCGGATCCTGCAGTGTTATGCCACCGCCGATTTAGGCCTGATTGCGTACGAGAGCGAAGCCAAAGAGGGCCTGATTCTGGACGAAGACGTCATCCTTGAGATCGTCCGACCTGGAACGGGTGAAACGGTGTCAGACGGGGAGGTTGGCGAAGTTGTCATAACGTCGTTCAATCCGGACTACCCCCTGATACGATTCGGCACGGGGGACCTGTCCGCGTCGCTGTCGGGTTTGAGTCCCTGTGGGCGAACCAATACGCGGATAAAAGGTTGGATGGGTCGCGCAGATCAGACCACCAAGGTGAAGGGCATGTTCGTTCATCCTTCCCAGGTAAACGACGTCATGAAGAGACATCCCGAGGTGCTCAAAGCGCGCATGGTCGTAGACAACGATGGTGGTGCGGATGTGATGACACTGAAATGTGAAGTCGCGGGCGGTAGCGAGAACTTGGCGGCGTCCATTGCACAGAGTATACGCGACGTTTGCAAGCTGCGAGGCCAAGCCGTTTTCGTGAATCCCGGTTCGTTACCAAACGACGGAAAGGTCATTGACGATCTTAGAAAGTTCGAATGATTGTTCAAGCTCAAACAATGCGTGGCTCGACTCGGTTCGTTCGGCGAATTCCTCGCGCGAGAACGTCATGTTGTATTTTCACAACATGAACCCTAAAATCCACCAAACATTCGTATAAACACGGTTGTGAAAATGCTACGGCCTGTGCTATATACGTCGGAACGATTTTGATCGTACGAGTTGAGACGTTGAGAGCGGCCCAGCAACGAGGAAAAAACCGCTCTGGCTCGATTAGATAACAACAACACGATGTCTGTGACTTGCAGGGGCCTTCTGGGCCCCTTTTTGTTTTTCTGGGAGTCTCGCCGGTGGTGCGGTACCACGTGCGAACTGCCATTGCACCGCGCGAAAAACTCGGCTCCTTGTCCTCTTATCTAGTATCTATAGCGCATGGTGAAGGTCGGGATTATCGGAGGCAGCGGATACACCGGTATAGAACTGCTGCGTTTACTTGCCGTCCATCCGCAGGCGGAGGTGGTGGAGATCACTTCGCGCAAGGAGGCAGGCATCCGCGTGTCGGATTATTTCCCGAGCTTGCGAGGCCTGGTCGATTTGATGTTTGTCGATCCAGCCTCCGCGCGCCTACACCAGTGCGACTTGGTCTTCGCTGCGACGCCGAACGGAGTGGCTATGACTTACGCGCGCGAACTCCTGGACGCGGATGTGCGTCTCATAGACATATCCGCGGACTTTCGCATACGGGACCAGGCTGTGTGGGAAACCTGGTACGAGATGCGGCATCACTGCCCAGAAATGCTGCAAACGTCGGTATACGGACTGCCCGAGTTATACCGGGATGAAATCCGAGATGCGCGTCTGGTTGCAAATCCGGGGTGCTATCCGACTGCCGTAGTCCTGGGCTTGATTCCGTTGTTGGAAGCCCGCTGCGTGGAAACGGACACTTTGATAGCCGACGCGAAATCGGGAGTGAGCGGAGCGGGCCGCGGCGCCAAATTGGCGAATCTCTTCGCCGAAGTGAGCGACAGCCTGAAGGCGTACGGAGTTGCAGGCCATCGGCACGGTCCGGAGATCCACCAGACGCTCAAGTCGGTGACGGATCGTGACACAAGGCTCACTTTCGTGCCGCATTTGACACCAATGATACGTGGGATTCATGCGACAATATATGCACGCGCTGTCGGCCCAGACCCCGACGTCCAGGATTTGTTCGAAAAACGGTATAAGCATGAACCCTTCATCGATGTGATGCCGCAGGGAACGCATCCCGACACCCGTTCGGTGAGAGGTTCGAATATGTGCCGTATTTCCGTGCATCGCCCTGGAGACGGAAACCAGTTGATCGTGTTGTCGGTAATCGATAATCTGGTGAAGGGCGCTGCGGGGCAAGCAGTTCAAAATATGAATATCATGTGCGATTTGGACGAGAAGCTCGGACTCGAGACGCCGCC
>JBFGKR010000293.1:0-3444 GCA_041576575.1 Arenicellales bacterium
CTTTTGCAGTTGCGCCAAAGCCTGACCTCGGTGACTGATGCGATTCTTGACATCGGTACCCAGCTCGGCCGCCGTACAACCGCGGGATGGAACCCAGAACACCGGGTCGTATCCAAATCCGTTTTCCCCGCGCGGCTCTTCGGCGATCGTGCCCTCCCACGTTCCCTGGGCGATTATCGGCGTTGGATCCAAGGCGTGGCGCAGAAAAACAACGAGACACCGAAACCGAGCACGACGTTCTGGTTTTGGCACGTTGACCAAGTCCCGCAACAGTTTCTGCGTGTTGTCTTCGTCTGAGGCGTTCGGGCCGGCGTATCGAGCGGAATAAATACCGGGTGCGCCTTTCAAGGCGTCCACTTCCAAGCCGGAGTCGTCGGCGATGGACGGCAGTCCGGTAGCCTGCGCCGCATGTCGGGCCTTGATGATGGCATTCTCGACAAACGTCAGTCCGGTCTCCTCAACGCCTTCTACGCCGTACTCACTCTGTGAGCGGATTGAGAATTGTAGAGGAGCCAGCAGAGCTTGTAATTCGCGCAGCTTTCCGGGGTTGCTCGAGGCCAGCACAATTTCCGATTTCGACATCCCGCGGCGCGATTTATACCGTCTGGGCGTTTCGCTGCTTATCAATCAGCTGGCGAATACCACGCTCAGCGTATTCCGACATGGTGATGAGCTCACTCATGGTAAATGCTTCACCCTCGGCGGTACCTTGAATTTCAATGAACCGTCCCGCCTCATTCATTACAAAGTTCATGTCCGTTTCAGCAGTGTTGTCTTCTGCATAATCGAGATCCAGCACGACCTGTTTGTTATAGATGCCGGCGGAAACCGAGGCAATTTGGCCGAGCATGGGATCTTCGCGAATCACGCGAGTCTCGAGCAAATGCGAGACCGCGTCCGACAGGGCGACGTAACCGCCGGTAATGGATGCAGTGCGCGTGCCGCCATCCGCTTGCAGTACGTCGCAATCTATGGTGATGGTACGTTCACCAATCTTGCGCAAATCAATGACGGCCCTCAGCGATCGGCCTATGAGACGCTGTATTTCCAGGGTTCGCCCCGATTGTCTGCCCCTGGCGGCTTCCCGCATGGTTCGTATTCCCGTTGCCCTGGGCAGCATGCCGTACTCCGCCGTGACCCAGCCGCTGCCTGCACCGCGCAGAAACGGCGGGACCCGGTCTTCGATGCTCGCGTTGCACAGCACCCGCGTGTCCCCGAAAGAAACCAGAACCGAACCTTCGGCATGCTTGGTGTAGTGTCGAGTGATGGACACGGGTCTCAGCTCGTCGGGGGCGCGGCCGCTTGGTCGGAAATTGTGTGACGCCTTGCTCATCTCGCTGATTCGGCGAAGGATCCCAATTGTGGTTCACTGCCGGCTGTCTTTTTGAAACATGCGGCACCGACCGCGGCGATGAATTGAACCGCCGACTAATATCCGGATCGATATAATGGGCCGACGATTCGATCGTTCTCTTAAATCAGCCATGATTCCCAAATTATCGACTTCTTGCGCCCGGCCGGCGCTGCCTCGGACGCACACCGGGGTAGGAACCGCCAACACCGCATCGCGGTCGAGATCTGCAATGGTCACAGATCTCGATCGCCCTCGATTACCGCCGCTTTTTCGCGAACATCGGGCTAGTATAAATTAGCAGCTAAGACTGAGCGAGTACTATTGGGGAAGTGATCGTATCCTACGGACAGAGTGAAACGTTCGACGTGGGGATGCGATTACATGATGTCGTCGATTTTATTCACGAAGGATTCGATATCGGCAAGCTTGTTGCCCAAGTTCTCCTTCGGCTTTACAAGCCCCTTGGTTTCTGCCCCCGGATCTGCCGGTCTATTGCGTGTCTGCCAGATATTGTCCTGGTCAAGCGTAGGGACAGACAAATTGTAGAGCGGTTTGTCGCTGCTTGCCGGATCTTGCCAGCGTAATAGGACAGCGCTCAAGTTGTCGCAATCCTCTGGCTGCGCCCGTTGTGCGTGGGACAGCAGTGACTCGATTCCATCTTCGACTTGATCTACGTTGGCATGAGTCGCAAGGTCTTTCGTTCTCAACGCACGCCAGACCCCATCGCTGCAAAGCAATATGGTGTCTCCCGCTTGAAGGCGCGTTTCCGCGCCCAGCGTCAACTTAGGCGTACGCACGCCTCCGACACAGCGAGTCAGCTGGCTCGAATCGTAACCGGACCCGTGTTTTTTTATCAGTCCTTCTCGGATTAATTCTTCACGCGTGGAGTGGTCGCGCGTGCGAACGAGTCGGCGCTTGTTTCGAAATAGATAAAGGCGGCTGTCGCCGACATGTGCCCAGTAGGCCAAGCCGTTTTGAATAAGGCAGACAACACAGGTAGTACGGGGCGAAATCGCGTCCATGCCCCGTTCCTGGGAGCGCTCCCTGATCGAGGTGTGTGCGTGCACCGTGGTCAGCACCAGGTAGGCCGCTGGATCGGAAATGGACGGATGCCGTATGTTTTCGAAGGAGCGAAGAAACGTATCGACCAGTGTTTCCGCGGCCAAGTCGCCGCCTTCGTGGCCTCCCAGGCCGTCGGCAACGACCGTTAGTACGGCGTTGTTGCGTTCCGCGAAACCGACACGGTCTTGGTTGATCGACCGTGATCCTTTAACACTCTGTTGGGCCACAGAAAATCGCATAATCGGGTTTCGCTACCGGTGCATCGATTTATCGGTTGTACACGGTGCACGAACAACGTACACCTCTGCGGCTATGGCTGGCGTGCAAAAACGGCGCGCGGCTCCGGGGCGGAGTTTCGGGGCGTCTGAGTCAAGACTCGAGTCTACGTAGTAAATAGGGTGCTTCATCCGCTGGGTTGTGGCTCTGTGCGTCCCCGCTTCAACTGAGTTCCTCGGTCCGAAATCCGGGCTAGGACCACCAGCTGAGCAGACCGCTTTTCGGCTTCGGTTTGGTCTTTCGATTCAAGAGCTGTAGCAGAGCGTCGGCGTCCCGGGGACGTCTTTCGTAATCCAATTCAATGGTCCAGTCGATGGATTCGAGTATCTGTGGGCTGTACTTGCGGTGATGGGTTTTGGACACCGGCGTCACGGTCTCCTTCTCCAACCGCTGACGCGCCGATGGCGGCGGCTTGCCCGTTATGCACATGCGCATGGTCATTCCGAGAGAGTAAAGGTCGGACCAGGGGCCCATTGACCCCTCTTCGTATTGCTCGGGAGGAGCGTATCCGTGGGTCAGAGTCTGCACTCCGGTGCAGCGTTCCCCGGGACGTAAGTGCTGAACCGCGCCGAAATCGAGCAACAAAGGCTCACCCGATGCGCGCAGAAGTATGTTGGCTGGTTTTATGTCTAGATGCAGAAAATCGCAAGAGTGTAATTCGCGCAGACCCTCGAGGATCTTTGGAAAGACGGCAAGCAAGAATTGTTCGCCGAGGCGTCCCTTTGTTCGTGCCGTCTGCCCGTCGCCGCTTA
>JBFGKR010000294.1:0-3433 GCA_041576575.1 Arenicellales bacterium
GCGACCCAGTACTCCGGGTTTCCCTTACCCTTTCCCATGCGTACTTCCAAGGGTTTTTTGGAGACCGGTTTGTCCGGGAAAACGCGGATCCAGACTCGTCCACCGCGCTTTACATGACGCGTAATTGCACGGCGTGCCGCTTCGACCTGCCGAGCCGTGATCCTACCGTGGCCCGTTGCCTTCAAACCGAACTCGCCAAAGCTGACTTTACAGCCGCGAGTCGCAAGACCCCGGTTTCGGCCCTTTTGTTGTTTTCGATACTTGGTTCTCTTTGGTTGTAGCATTGCGCAATATCCCTGGCCGCTTATTAGGCGGACTTCGCCTCCGCAGGCGCGTCGGCATCTTCGGATGTGTCAAAAACTTCTCCTCGAAATATCCAGACCTTCACTCCAATCACCCCATACGTCGTATGCGCTTCCGAAAAACCGTAATCAATGTCTGCGCGCAATGTATGCAGCGGTACGCGTCCTTCCCTATACCACTCAGTTCTCGCTATCTCCGCACCGTTGAGCCGGCCCGCAACCATTACTTTTACACCTTTGGCTCCCAAACGCATCGCGTTTGTTACCGCCCGTTTCATGGCGCGACGAAACATAATCCGCTTTTCCAACTGCTGCGCGATACTCTCCGAGACCAGTGTCGCATCCAGCTCCGGTTTGCGAATTTCCTCTACTGACAGTTGAACCGGCAACCCGGTCATGCGCGACACTTCGCGGCGCATGTTGTCGATATCTTCCCCCTTCTTGCCTATGACGATGCCAGGTCTTGCGGTATGAATGGTCAGATTCAGGTTCTGTGCCGGACGCTCTATCGTGATATGACTCACGGCGGCGTTCGACAGCTTTTTCTTGAGATAATCTCGCACCTTAAGATCTTGTCCCAGATTGCGCGCGTAATCGCCTCGTGTTGCATACCACTTCGCGCGCCAGTCGCGAATGACACCCAGGCGCATACCGTTGGGTTGTACTTTCTGGCCCATCAACGTCCTCCTTTAGAATCGCCGACTGCGACTGTAATGTGGCTGGTTCGTTTGAATATCGAGGAAGCCCGACCCTTCGCCCTCGGCCGCCATCGCTTCAAAGTTGGCCCTTCGTCTATGTAGGCCGATTCGACGCGAAGTTCATCGATATCGGCCCCTTCGTTGTTTTCCGCGTTTGCAATCGCTGATTCCAGCGTCTTCTTTATGGGCCGTGCAGCCTTCTTTGGGCTAAACTGCAGCAGCTCCAGTGCTTGACTGACCGAGAGTCCGCGTATCTGGTCGGCGACGAGCCTGGCCTTTTGAGGCGAAATTCTAATGTACTTGGAGACAGCCCTTACGTGCATGACGGCGTACTCACTTTGTCTTTCTGTCCGCGGCGTGGCCGCGAAACACCCGCGTCGGAACGAACTCGCCGAGCTTGTGGCCAACCATGTTCTCGGAGATGAGTATCGGAACATGTTGGCGCCCGTTGTGCACGGCTATGGTTAAGCCGACAAACTCCGGCATGATCGTCGACCGCCTGGACCAAGTTTTTATCGGCTTACGGCTGTTTTCGGCTCGAGACTTCTCAACCTTGGTCCAAAGGTGATGATCTACAAACGGTCCTTTCTTGATGGAGCGTGGCATTGCGAACCTCGATTACTTCTTACGTCTTCGCATTATCATGGAGCTGGTGCGTTTGTTGCGACGCGTCCGAAAACCCTTGGTCGGCACGCCCCACGGGGAAACCGGATCGCGACCACCCGAAGTTCTCCCCTCGCCGCCGCCGTGCGGATGATCGACGGGGTTCATCGCGACGCCGCGCACCGTGGGACGGATCCCACGCCACCGTTTCGCCCCTGCTTTACCGAGTTTGCGCAGAGAGTGCTCCGAATGGCCGACTTCGCCAATGGTCGCTCGGCAATCCAAGTGCACCCGCCGCACTTCCCCCGAACGCAGTCTCAGCTGCGCGTAGTCGCCTTCCCGGCCGAGATATTGAATCGCCGTGCCTGCAGCCCTGCCCAGCTGTCCACCCTTTCCGGGCTTCATTTCTACACAGTGGATCGTGCTACCCACAGGTATGTTCCTAAGTGGCAATGCATTGCCCGGAGCGATCGGAATATCGACGCCCGATCTAATTGCACTCCCCTCCTCGATCCCCCTGGGGGCAAGTATGTAGCGACGCTCGCCGTCCGCGTACACCACCAGCGCGAGATTCGCGCTGCGGTTCGGGTCGTATTCCAGCCGCTCGACACGCCCGGGTACTCCGTCCTTGTTGCGGCGAAAATCGACCACGCGGTACCTGCGTTTGTGCCCCCCTCCGCGATGCCGGACTGTTATGCGTCCTTGATTGTTGCGGCCGTCTATGGATTTCTTCGGTTCGACCAAAGACTTGCATGGTTTTCCATCGTGCAGCTTAGTGCTGACCACGCGCACGGTTCCGCGGCGACCCGGAGAAGTCGGTTTTATTTTGACCAGCGCCATTTTTTCCGATCTCTATATATCACTTGCCTTCGATTGCATTACGTATACGCACTTGCGAAGTCGATGTCGTGGCCTTCCTTAAGACGCACGTATGCTTTCTTCCAATTGCTCCGAGCGCCGGGTGTTCGGCCGAAGCGCTTCACTTTACCGCGCATGTTGCAGATTTGTACCGATTGAACCTCTACATCGAAGGCAAGTTCCACGGCCTTCTTGACCTCCGACTTTGTCGCACTCGAGATAACCTTAAAAACAACTTGTCTATGCTTGTCTCCAAGCCGGGTGCTCTTTTCAGAAATAACCGGCCCGAGTAGGACTTGAAATAGGCGCCCCTCACTCACTGCAGCCACTCCTCGATCTGTTTTACGGCACCCGAACTGATCAGGACGCGTTCGTGCCCGATCAATCGCACCGGATCGAGCTGATGCACACCGCATACGTCGACATGGGGCAGGTTACGGGCGGAAAGCAGCATATTTTCGTCCGCTGTTTCCTGAACTATCAGCACGTTCTCCGCGCCCAGTTGCTTCAGCCTGTCCACCAATTCCTTGGTTTTTGCTGTCGACACAGAAATGTCGTCGCAAACCCACATACGTTCCTGGCGTATGAGTTCCGAGAAAATCGAACGCAAAGCGGCACGATACATCTTGCGGTTTACTTTCTGTGAAAAATCCTTGGTGGCGGCGGGAAACACCTTGCCGCCTCCTCTCCATAACGGACTACGGATGGTCCCGGCGCGCGCTCGCCCGGTGCCCTTCTGGCGCCAGGGCTTTCCTCCACCTCCCCGCACCGCGGAGCGGTTTTTTTGGGCCCGAGTCCCCGATCGACCTCCCGATTGAAACGCAGTCAAGACCTGATGGATCAAGGGCTCGTTGTAATCGGCATCGAAGGTCGACTCCGAGACTTGCAGGCCAGTGGTCGATCGCTTTCCGTCTCCATCAATTATCGTCAGCTCAACCACTTTACTGCTCCCTTCCCCTTGTCTTGATCGAC
>JBFGKR010000295.1:0-3423 GCA_041576575.1 Arenicellales bacterium
CTTTTCACGCGGTCCTCGAGAGCCACATTGGACTCATCCAGGCCAGCGAGTTCTGTTGTTACTTCGTTTAGCTCCTTCCGTGCTTTATTTCGAAAGCTCAGTTCGAACTCGGTGAGCTTTTTCTGGGCTTCCCGATGCTTCGACTCGATCCTGGGGATCGCAAGCTTTGTGGTCTCGAACTCTCCGCGGATATCGTTCACCTGGCGTTGTAGTCGAATGACTTCGACCTCCGAGACGGCGCCCTCCTTTACCAACGGCATCGTCATTTTCAACTCTTTGTTCGCAAGAGCGTGCCCCCTTTCGAGTTTGCCGAGTGTCGCTTTCAGTTCCGCGAGCTCTTGCTCGTGCTGTGCGATTTGCTGACGAAATATGGAAAGAGTGGTCCTGAATTCATTTCGTCGGGACGCGAACAAGCTCTGTTCACCTTGCCATATTTTGGGATATTGTTGCGCAATTGCTTCATCGAACGCCAAATCACGACCCTCGGCCTCCGCTCGCAGTCTCGCAGCCTTTGCAGCCAGCGCCGTGGATCGTAACTTGTTCTCGCGGAACGAGGCCGAAAACCGGGTGTCGTCGATGCGCAGAAGAACTTGTCCCCGCTGCACGGTGTCTCCTTCCTGAACCAGTATCTCGGCGAGAATTCCGCCTTCAAGATTCTGTACAACCTGAATCTGGCGTGACGGGATCACCTTCCCTGATCCGATCACTACTTCATCGAGTTCGGCCTGGTTCGCCCAAACGGTGGCGCTGACCAATATGATCAATGTCAACCAGAGAACCAGACGCGCGCCCTTGGCCGAACGTTGTCGCGCCGCCGCGTCGCAGTCCCACACGATTTCCGCGTCTTGATTCGCATCCGCCTCCGTTGGACGATATCTGGAAATGTCGCTCAAAATATATCCCTCTGTCGCTCAGTGTGTTGTCGGACTAGCCCCTTCCCTTCGCACCCCGGATCTTTCCTTGTTCGATGGCCTCCAGGATCTCCTGTTTTGGGCCGTCGGCGACCACGGTCCGGTTGTCCATCACGATGATTCGATCGACGATCTCCAGCAGCGATGCCCGGTGGGTGATCAATATCACCGTTTTGTCTGTTAGTTCTTTAGAGAGTCTGGAGACCAGTTGTTGTTCCGTGCGATTGTCCATCGAGCTTGTCGGTTCGTCCAAGAGCATCATCGGCGGACTCAATAGCAACGCGCGCGCAATCGCCAAGCTTTGACGTTGACCGCCTGACAGCCTTGTGCCACGTTCACCGACGTTCATGTCGAATCCCTTTGGACTCTGATCGACGAAGTCTGCTACTCCCGCGACGTCGGCCGCACGAACAATAATCTCATCATCCACATGGGGTGCGCCGAGCGTCATGTTTTCACGCACGCTGCCATAGAAAAGAATGACGTCCTGGGACACGTATCCGATGTTGCGCCGGATTTCGATCGGATCGATTTGTCGAACGTCCGTGCCATCCATATAAATCGCGCCGGACGTTGGTTCGTAGAATCCCATGAGCAGCTTGCCAAGTGTCGTTTTACCGCATCCGATTCGACCTACGACTGCAACATGTTCCCCCGGTTTTATCGAGAACGATACGTTAAGCAACACTTGTTGATCGTCTCCGGGGTACTTGAATGAAACGTTGTCAAATTCAATTCCGCCGTTCAGCTCGCCTCTTTGAACGTAGGATTTTCCGTAAGGCCTTTCCACGGGGAGATCGACGATGCCGTTGAGGGTCTTCAATGCGGCGCGGGCCTGAAAATAGCGGGTAGCGATTTGGACGACGCGGTTCATGGGGGACATGGCGCGGCGGCTCAGAATGACACAGGCGATTAGGCCTCCCATGGTGAGTGATCCTCCGGTGATCTGGTATACCCCCATGACGACGACCCCGACGACGGCAACATTGCGGGCAAAGGAAGCGAAGTTTACCGTTGACGTAGATAATAGGCGCGTTCTGTTTCTCCATCGAGCAATATGCGCGACCGCCTGTTCCCAGGTCCTTTGGATTTGACCCTCAGCGCAAAATGCTTTGATCGCCTCGGTTCCGACGAGGCTCTCCACAAGAGTGGCGTTTTTTTGGGCGGATGCCCGAAAGCTGTTTTCCACGGCTTTGCGCAGCGGCCACTGCACAAAAAGGGCATAGAGCAAGATCACGGGTATCGCTAGAACTGGAATCCATACCATTGCATCTCCGATCCACCAGATCGCTGCAAGAAATATGAACACGAACGGCAAGTCTATGAGTGTCGTAATCGTCGCCGAAGTTATGAAGTCCCGAATGCTCTCGAATTCTTGGAGATTGTTGGCAAATGCACCGATGGAATCGGGACGCGCGCTGGATTTGATCCCCAGCACGCGCTCGAACAGAAACGATGATATCTCAACGTCGGCCTGACGGGCGGCGCGGTCGATAAAGTACGCGCGTAATCCGCCTAAGATGAATTCGAATAGGGCGATTACGGCCACGCCTAGTGCGAGAACCCACAGTGTCTCCACCGCGTTGTTCGGTACCACCCGATCGTAAACGTTTAAGATAAAGAATGGCATGGCGAGAGCGAACAAATTCACAAGGAACGACGCCAAAAGAACATCGCGGTAGATGCGCCACTGTCGCGTGATGGCCCCCCAGAACCAATGTCGAGTCGGCGACGAGAAGACCTCCGGCGCCCGCGCATCCAATCTGTATTCCGGACGGACAAGAATCGCATACCCCGTATATTGCCCGCTGAGCTCGTTCACCGTAGTCGCTTCCTCCCCGGAGCCGGTTTCCGGAAGTAAGACCCGGGCATCTCCAGAGGAATGGTCCATGTTCAGGAGCACGCATGCGCGTCGATCCCGCAGAAGCAGGATTGCGGGCAGCAGGGACTTGGGTAAGCGGCGGAGCGGTCGTTTTTGCACACGGCTCGATAGACCCGCCCGCCCGGCGGCGCGGGAAAATAATTCGGGCGTCAAACGGGAATCAACCAAAGGCAAACCTGCGCTGAGGGAATGCGCCGACTGCGGCCTTTCGAAAATCCGCGTCAAAGCCACCAGGCAATCCAATAGCGGATCATCCGGTAAATGCGACTCCTGCGCGTCAATCTGCCACGCGTGCTCGTTCATAGAACCCAAACTCCCGGTTCGATTTCGCGACATTCTTGCATTGCAGCCATCGTTGGCTGCGCGCGCCCAAAGGTCGACGTAGCGCCGATCCCTGCCGGCATCGGCGCGGTTTTGTAGACACGAACCCGCGCAATGACCCCACTCGCGGCGCGACCGACAGGCGCCGCTTACGCCCACAGTCGATTCCAGCACCCCGCGGGTGACCTGCGTTGAATCGGGGCGCGACGCTAGCGATCGTTGGCTGAACTATAATTATCTAAATAGTAGTCAATTATCGGGAGAAAGCTGCGGTCCATGCTTCGAGGGGCTGAGACCGCCGGCGCAAAC
>JBFGKR010000296.1:0-3420 GCA_041576575.1 Arenicellales bacterium
CAGGGCATCACCGAGTTTGATTATCGCTACGGAGATCCTCGCCAGGCGCACGTGTTCGTCGGCATTCGCATTCACAACCCCGCCGAGATCGATGTGTTGTTGAAGAAACTGGAGCGGCACGATTATCCGACCCTCGATCTCACGGATAATGAAATGGCCAAGCTGCACGTTCGTCATCTGGTGGGAGGGCACGCGCCGCAAGCGGAGCACGAAATCGTGTATCGATTTGAGTTCCCCGAAAGACCGGGGGCGTTGCATGAGTTCCTGCAAAAGATGGAACACACGTGGAACATCAGTTTGTTTCATTATCGCAATCACGGCGCCGATTTCGGTCGTGTCCTCTGCGGCATGCAGGTGCCCCCCGGGGACAAGAAGGCTTTTCAGCGCTTCCTGCGAGAGCTGGGATATCCCTTCAAAGAAGAGACCAATAATCCCGCCTATCGGCTGTTCCTGGGGTGAGAACGCGGCGACTGCGGATGGGCCCTTTCCCTGTTGTGCGGCGCCTCCCGTGGCGCGCCCTCTGTCCACAGGACCGTGAGCGCTCGGGGGTAAGACTCACGCACGCCGCACCGCTCGAACCGGTCCGGGCCTTGTCGTCGTTCTCGGCGCGTTGGTGCGGGGATCGGCTTTCACGAGGAACCGCGCAAGCAATTGGCGTAGTCAATCGGCCCATTCGCGGTCCGAGTATGCTGTGCGAGCAATTGCTGCAACCTTTCGTTGGCCACGTCCTGGCTCTGTTCAATGGAACGTATAAGTGCGGACGGCGGGGCATTGTGCACGGCTAGAGCGTCGGCGAGCTTTTGCAGGTGGGAACGGGTGTTTTGAACTCGGTAGGCGTTCAGTTTCGCCGTCACCGGGGGCTGGATGGTCAGCAATGATTCGATGTCCTGCACCGTGTCCGAGACGAACGCGCGAACGGCGGCGACATCCATGGTCTGCGTTTCTACGTTCCAGTCGGCGTCGGAGTCCCAAATCCGTCCCTTCGTCGGAGCACCGTCCGCGAGTGTCTGCTTCGCCGATTCGAGCTGCTCCGCCAACGCCAGCAACGCAGCCCCGGAAGGCCCCTCCTCGAGACGCTCTTTGATGCCGATGATTTGGTCGCGAACACGTATCCACTCGTTGACGTGGTTTACCTCTTTGAGGGAGCCTCGCTCATACATTTGCGCGAATTGTTGTTCTTTATTTTCCAGCAGGCGTTGCGTATCTCGGCGCTCGTTTTGCTGCGACGAGAGAAACGATTCGATTTGCGGTAAAGCGGTTCTCATCGCGTCTCCGATCAGGCTGCGTTTTGCGCCGGCTTCGCGATACCATTTCTTGATCCCCGTTGCCCGATAGCGTTTCTGGAAGCGCCGAAACTCCCGCATCGCCTGGCTGAGCGCATCGTCTTGGAATTCGGATTTTTCGCCGAGTTGTGACAGCAGAGCGGCACGCACGTTGGGTTGCACGGAGCAGTGATCGAGCGCTGATGTGATCGCTCTTCGAGACGCGTCTTTGGGCTTCCCGGTCGCGTCGACGGCGGCAAGTCCGGGTTTTGGTTTTGCGGACGTTTTCGATTTGATGGTCTTAATTATTTCCCGCTGCGGCCCCAGCCCCGTCGTGCTGTGTACGGCATATTGACCCGCGTAGAACAAGCCCACGCACATCAACAAAGTAAAAAGCAGATTATCCCGGACAAAGCGTTGCAGTCGGTATCGTCGACTGGACGCGCCGCCGTAGGCAGCTTCCAGGGTGCGCCCCATGATTTGGTTGTCCTCGAAGTCCTGGTACCAATCTACTTTTTTCAGCAGGAATGCGCGTGCGCTGCTGTCCTTGTAAGCCCTGATCAGAATTTGTTCCGGTATCCTGATAACGCCGAGGAGCCCGGGCACGACGGCAAGTTTCTTTGCGCTTGTTTTGCTCGAAGACTGAGCTTGGCCGGCTTGAGGCACGCCGTCTTCAGGCGTACCGCCGACTACCGCGCTGGCAGGCGTGAATCTGTCGTCTGCTGAGAGAACTACTTCTTCGGTGACCTCGATGTCGCCCGGCACCTCGGGGGTTTTTTCTGCATGCTTTTCATTTTCGGTGGCTGGCGTGGTATTCGACTTGCCGTTGCCGCGGATCATGTTTACCGGCCTAGGTTTGCAAGAAAAAGCCTACGTGCCGTCCTAAGACGGCGCCGCAGGCTGACTTCCCGGCTCCAAAAGGAGCGCGCTACGGAGATCCGTGAATACGCGACATTCACGATTCCAATCAACGTATAGCTAAGCCTAGTTCAGTCGCTTAAGTTTTCAAGGGCGCGGCGGCCGGGTCGCTGTGCTAGTATTTCGCCTCCGTAGTCGCGGAGCACGCTGAAGTGCGGCTGTCTTGGGTCAATCTCTCACCAGTCGTGGACAATGTCCGCGTAAAGTCAACGGAAAAAAGTTGTCGGTCTGGCTTTATCGAATCGTGACTTCAGATATCAACCCCACACCTACTTGGATCGAGTCGGATTCTTGGCCGCAGCTGGAGACGAACCAAATACATCTTTGGTGGGTTTCTCTCGACGTCGACGTTCGAAGACAGCAACAATTATTGCGCTCTCTCTCTCGCAGTGAGCGCAGCAGAGCGGATCGGTTTAAGTTTTCCAGCCATCGCGACAGATACGTAGCCGGTAGGGGGATTGTGCGGGAGCTATTGGGGCGCTACCTGAATGAGCATCCCTGCGAGATCCTATTTCGGTTCGGACCGTACGGAAAACCTTCTCTGGCCTCGTCCCTGGACGACGATGGATTGTGTTTCAACTACACCGACGCAGAGGGAAGAGCACTCTATGCCTTCGCGCAAGGATGTGAACTCGGCGTCGATCTGGAGCATCTTTCACGCACTATTCGCTATCGGCGCATCGCGGAACGAAAGTTTACCCAAAGCGAGAGCGAGGCGCTGCTGGGCTTGCCCGATGCCGAAGGGAGGCGGGCGTTTCTCGGTTGTTGGACCCGTAAAGAAGCGTACGGCAAGGCAAGGGGCGTCGGAATCTGCTATCCCCTCGACAGCGTAGACCTCTGCACGGACTACATTTCTCCGATGATGACCATCCATGACCGGGTGTCGGCCGATGCGGTGCGATTGTGGAACTTGAGGCAGTTTTATCCGGATGAGAGATTTGTGGCCTCGATCGTGTACGCGGGCGACACGCGCCAGCTGCATTACTACACTTATTCATGAGAGCGTCGCTGATGTTCAGTTTCGGGTTTTTATCCAACCCAGCCAACGGTATGTCCACATGCCGATATGTTCGCGAATCGCGAAGGTTGTCAACAGCAGCGAATCCGCGGTGGGCAGCCAGTCCAGGATTACCGGTTGATCTTCCGGTCGCGCGGAGTGGGTCACCAGAATATCGGTGACTGCGGGAACCGCGTTTATCCCAACCGAACGGAACACCGCGAGCGCCCGGGGCATGTGCAG
>JBFGKR010000297.1:0-3411 GCA_041576575.1 Arenicellales bacterium
ACATAAGATGATCAACAAGAAATCAAACGCGACGCTTATCGGCCTTGGCATGGCCTTGGCCACCGCATGGACGACGAATGCGCTGGCGGCGGAATCCGAAGACATCGTCAAGTACCGCCAAGGCGTCATGAAATCGGTGGGCGGCCACACGGCTGCAGCGGCGCAGATCGTTCGTGGGAAAGTGGACTTTGCCGAAGACCTCGCCCACCACGCAGAATCCATCGCTCGAAGCGTGAAGACCGTCGAGAAGCTGTTTCCAGAGGGGTCGGACTTCGGCGAGACCCGAGCTCTGGAATCGGTGTGGTCTAAACCCGATGAATTCAAGCAGGTCGCGGAACAAGCCAAAGAGGCCACCGCGGCGTTTCTCGCCGCGGTGAATGCCGACGACAAGTCGGCGCTCCCGGCCAAGTTCAAGGAGATGGTGGATTCGTGCAAAGCGTGTCACAAGGATTTCCGTCAGAAAGACGAGTAACGGTAGGCGTTTGCTGGCTGCTTGCACTGTATGCAGCCGGCTCGGGGGCGATGGCGGAGGCGCCGGATGATTCGCCGGTGCGTCAGGGAGAATATGTTTTTCGGGCCGCCGGATGTGCCAGTTGTCATACGGATGAGGAGAACGACGGCGAATTTCTAGCCGGCGGACGGGCGTTGAAGACCCCGTTCGGAGTGTTCTACACGCCGAATATCACTCCTCATCCCCAATATGGTATCGGCAGGTGGAGCGTTGCCGACTTTACGCGCGCTATAAAGGCGGGGTTGTCGCCGCGGGGGGGAAATTATTTCCCCTCTTTCCCCTACGTGGCTTACTCGGGAATGCGCCGCGAGGACGTGTTGGCGCTCAAGGCGTACCTCGATACCGTGGCGCCGGTGGCCCGCAGGAATCGTGCGCATCAACTCCCCTGGTACCTGCGCCTGCGCAGTGCGCTGTGGCTGTGGAAATGGCGCTATTTCGTCACCGACGGGAGCCGAATCGATGCTCACACCGATCCGGTACTGGCGCGCGGCGACTACCTGGTCAACGCCTTGTCCCATTGCGGCGAGTGCCACACGCCCAGGGATCGCTTTGGCGGCCTGATCTACGAGCTTCGACACGCCGGGATCAGAGACGGTCCCGAGGGGGGAAATGTGCCGAACATCACGCCCGATCGCCGCACGGGAATTGGTAAATGGAGTGAGGACGATTTACAGTACTACTTGGAAACTGGTCTTGCCCCGGATGGTGATTCTGCAGGCAGCCTCATGGCGGAGGTCATCGACAACGGTACACGCCACCTGAGCGAACAGGACCGCTTGGCGATCGCCCGTTACATACTGTCTTTGCCTCCCATCGAAAATTCCGTGGACGCCCCGACGGGAGCAAAGAAACGCGAGCTACCGGACTATTGACTGCTTGGATTCTACCGGGCTCATGCAAAACGATCCATCGCATGCTCAGCACCGCGGACTGTGAACGGTTGCGACGGTCTGGAGCCCTGGGCCTGCGTTTCGCCCTTGCCCGCGTTTGAGACCGAATTACGGCGGCGAAGGGCCGGATACGGATACCGGTTTCGACTTAGATTCCTTATTGGTAGGTGCCTGGTGCTGACCCGGTCGGGATACGCATTGATGTTTGCCGTGACTCTCGCATGTTACGCACCCTCTGCGAATGCGGCGAAAGTCGTCCTTGCGGAAGTCGTCTACCAACAACCGGTCTACAGGGTTACCTTCGAGGTGGTCGTCGAGGCGGAATACGCGGACGTTAGACGCCTCGTCACGGACTATGCGAAGCTCGCATATCTGTCTCCGACCGTCGAGCACAGCAGGGTCCTAGACACGAGACCGGAGGGCGGGGCGCGGGTCGAGGTGGTATTACGTCCCTGTTTTTTATTCGTTTTCTGCAAGCGGATACGCAAGGTCACCGATTCGTATGTCGCCCAAGACGGCGATCTGATTCACAACACGGTGCCGGCGCTTAGCGATTTCCATCAAGCGCAGGAACGTTTATCCATAAGCGCGGACGAGCAGGAACCCTCGCGCACGCGTATTCGCTATCGTGCGGAACTGGTGCCCAAGTTCCAGACACCGCCCATTCTTGGCCCCTGGATCATACGCCGCCAGATTATAAGCGAATTGGCAATCACCGCAGATCAGTTGGAGCGACTCACGCGCAGAGATCGAGGCGGTCGTTAATGAATCCGCAATCGAGCTTACCGGTGACCGTGTTTACGGACTATATCTGTCCGTTTTGCTACATCGGGTTTTTGCGTTTGCACCGGTTGACGGAAGATTACCAACTTGCGGTGGATTGGCGTTTTCTTGAAATACACCCGGACAATCCTCCAGAAGGGCGCTCCGTTTCCGAACTGGGGTATCCCCCCGAACAATGGGCGCGAATGATGACAAACTTGAGCAGTATGGCTGCGGAAGAGGGCGTCCGATTGGCGGAAAGACGCTTTACCACCAATTCGCACCAAGCCCTGTTGTTGGCCGAAGCCGTAAAATGTCATTTGCCGGATGAGTTCCGGCAGCTGAACAGGAGAATGTTTGAGGCTTACTTTTTGGAACAAAAGAATATCGGTAATCCGGAGGTGTTGCGGGCACTTGCCGACGAAGCGGCCGTGCCTGCACGCTTGGTAGATCAGGCCTGGCGTGACTCGCGGTACGCCGAAAGCCTGCGGCGCAACCTGCGGGACGCCGCGCGTTTGAATATCCTCGGTACGCCCACCTTTTTGATCAATGATCGCATCGCGGCCGGCGCCGTGCCTGTATCCGTTTTGCGACAGATGGCCAACGCCGCGACTCCAGATGCGAGTTGAGATACCGCAGTGGGCGCTATCTCCGCTGCCGGGTTGACATCTTTTAGGCGATTACTATCATTAGGCGCCGCCCGAGGGCGCCACCGCGCAGGTGCTCTCGATCCGATCTGTGATCCAGCGGTACATGCAGTATTTCAAAGTGTAGCGACGTGACCACTCTAGTCGAAATCGTCAATTTGACGAAACGCTTTTCGTACATCACTGCGGTGGACGATATCTCGTTTCGCGTCGATAAAGGCGAGGTATTGGGCTTTTTGGGCCCCAACGGCGCCGGAAAATCCACGACGATGAAGATGATCACCGGGTTTCTGGTTCCGGACGCGGGCACGGTTCGAGTTGGCGGAATGGATATCGCGCAGGAGCCGGTACGGGTGAAAAGTCGTCTGGGTTATCTTCCGGAAGGGGCGCCCTTATATCCGGATATGACTCCGGCGGGTTTTCTGGACTTCGTCGGTGCGGTACGTGGTCTTCGCGGCAAGACTTTACGCCAGCGTGTCGCCGACACGGTCGCAAAAGTCAATCTGCAGACCGTGCTCGAGCAACCGATCGGCACTTTGTCTAAGGGCTACAAGCGCCGAGTGGGCATCGCCCAGGCGATCATGCACGACCCAGAGGTGCT
>JBFGKR010000298.1:0-3380 GCA_041576575.1 Arenicellales bacterium
CGAGAAATCCCAGCACGCCGCTTTCACCCAGAAATGTCGGCCTGTTGATGCTCGCGAGTTCGGTCATGCGTAACAGGTCGCCGTGCACCTCGATGGCGCCGTCGCTGTAGGCGTCCCCGAAGTACAAATCCGGATTGGCGACGATACCCCACAGCGCGCGCGGTTGTTTGATCTCCACCGTTACCTCGCTGGTGCGCGAGCGCCGTGCGCCGCCGATCTCGTCACCGTTCCACAACCTGAGAGTAAGGTCGGGGTTGCCCAGCGCGGTGAGCAGCCGCCGCAACAGCCATTTCTCCAACCTTAACGGTTGCCGCAGCCCGGAGTGCGACATACTCGCGGGACGATCGAAGCCAAGCGGAATTTCTTTAGTCTTCGTAGTCATCGCCGAGTGTCCTTGACTCGAATATCGTATAGCGATTTCACCGCACTGACAACGCCTGGCCGGCCGTGCCGGCGAATCCGGCCGCCGCGAAGGACGGTGCAGCAAACGAATCCCGTCCGGACACCCAGCTCGCTTGATGTCAATCGTTGCGCAAAATTTCTAGACGGTCCGACGCACCCAACACCACGATACGACCGTCCGCCGTGATGAATCGTCTGCCTTCGATGGTGGGGCGGCGGACGCGATACGTCGCGCTGTCACCGCTATTGCCGTTGACCACCCGAACGGTCACCACTTCATTGTTCGACGGCTGAAGAAACAAGTAGACCGCAACAGAGATCGCAACCAGACTCGCAACGAAACCGTAACTGACCAGGCGTCCAAAACGATCTTCTCCCGCGGATCGCTTGTCCGCGTCCCGAGGTCCGATGCGTTTGCGTACGCGAAACAACGCGTAGACGCCGATAACGACGAGCGCGGTGAAGACGACTTTCGTCAACACGACGCGATCCGCCGTCCGCACGTCTTGTCGACGCGGCGGCGGAACCGATCTGTCGGATGTGGGCGCCTCGGCATTGGTTCTAAATCGTGCAAGCGGTGACTCCTTAACCCCGGCTCGACTGTTTCGTGATCATTCGTATTCGCAGCGGAGGCAGGCTATCACACATTGCTGCCGGTGGCTGAATGAAATCGGAGTCCGAAAAGCCCCGCAGTCGAGTGTCGCGGAGATCTTCCGCGGGGCATCCCACCGCTGTTTTCGATACCGGTGTCACGCGTCCAGGGACGGCGAAAACGGCGTCGACCCGCCTCTCGCGACGAGGCCTCGGGGCGCCTCCGGGCTCGCGCCGGCTCATTCAAATGAGCGCGAGCTGCGCCCCCGGCGCGACCGGACTCCGAAACAGCGCCGTCGTCAGCGCGGGCGGCGAGGCGCCCAGGCGATGCCGCTTGACGGCTAGGCGAAAACGCGCGGCGAGGAGATCCGCGAACACGCCGCTTCCGCGTTTTCGCGAACCGAAACGCGGATCGTTCTCCTTGCCGTCCCGCGTCTGGCGAATCACGCTCATCACGTGCTCGGCTTTTTCCGGCGTATGCGCGTGCAACCATTCTTCGAACAGGTTTTTGACCTCGAACGGTAGCCGCAGAAGGATGTAGCTCGCCGACTCTGCACCGGCATCGGCCGCGACCCCAATGATGGATTCGAGCTCGCCGTCCGTGAGCACTGGAATCACCGGCGCAACCGATACGTGCACCGGTATACCGGCTTGGGTCAACCTGCGGACGGTCTCCAGGCGTCGGCGCGGCGCGGCGGCTCGAGGCTCCAAGCGCCGTGCCAGATCGTGATTCAAGGTCGTAATCGAAATATTCACGCTCGCGATTTCACGCGCTGCCATCCGCGCGAGGATGTCCACGTCCCGCTCCACCAGACTAGATTTCGTAGTGACACTCACAGGGTGACCCGTAGCGTCCAGCAATTCGAGGATGCCGCGGGTAATCTTGTAGCGCCGCTCTATCGGTTGATAGGGATCGGTATTGGTTCCCAGCGCCAGTAAAGAACAACGGTATCCACGTCGCCCGATTTCATCACGCAATAATCTCGGCGCATCGGGTTTCATGGTCAATTTGGTCTCGAAATCCAAACCTGCGGACCACCCCAGATATGCGTGCGTGGGACGCGCATAGCAATATACGCAACCGTGCTCGCATCCACGATAGGGGTTGACCGACAGCTCGAACGGTACGTCTGGCGATCGATTCCGGGATAGCACGCTTCGCGATTTATCTACCGTCACCGTAGTAACGGGCGAAGACTCGGCATCCGCGCATCGTTCCCATCCGTCATCAATGGAAACATGCCGGTGGGACTCCAGGCGGCCGTCCCGATTGCTGGTCGCGCCCCTACCTTTTCGCGCCCGGTTGCCGGGCGCGCGATCTCGGTGTGCAGACATGCTGAATAGGCCTTATTGTGTCTGCGCGCGCGTATAGTTCACGCGGTAGTCCCAAGTCAGTTCTCCCTTGGGACGCATACCGTCGAAACGAAACTGCTCGCTGATGTCTCGAGCCTGATTTGGCGGCACCACGACGTGGATCTCTTTGGTCTGCTCGCCAATGATCTCGCATTGCGGTTCGCTCTGCCCAACGGGGCAATCCGAAGCAATGACCGTCAAAGAAAAAACGGTGAGCACGTGTTGGTCTGCGGCGTTCTTAACGCGAGCCGCGAATTGGAAACTGCTGCCGTAGCCGGGGACCATGCTTGTGTTGGTCAATTGTAAGTATTCCACCGGGATTGCCCCTGCGTATCGTTTGTCTTCAAACTCAGCATACCAGATTACCCCGACCACGGACGCAATAACCAATCCCAGAAGCACGATCAGAGAATGGCGCACGCCCAGCACGATCACTAGCGCTGCGACGGTAAGACCGACAGCGATTACTAACAGAACCCAAGCCATTGTTACGCTTTCCCGGCCCGCATGACGAAGTCCCCCGATCCGCCAAGCACGCGCCCCATGGACCTATGTGGAGAATTGACCGCCGACGCCGGTAACAGCGGCGCCGGAAGGTTGGAGGAAACCGTATGACGAAGCAGCTTGTTTATATTTGCCGAATCACCATATTGCGGTTTTTACACTATTGCGTTGCATTTGTACCACAAAGCCGCCTGGCCCGCATGTGGTCCCCAGGATCCCGGACGAGGACGGAGACAACGGTCGATTGCCCGCGGCGAATCGGGGCCCGAACCCGACCAGGCCATAGCGCCTCGGGCGTGTCTATGGGTAAGACGAGGCGCTTCAGCGAGACCCGGGAAGGCGGATCGGCGCAGACCGGGCACAAAGCGACGGGCCGCACAGCGACGGGCCGCCTTGACGGAATCGATGGTGTCCCCGTGCCTCCGCCGACTCGCCGCCGTATCGGGACCGGTATTGGAGTCGGGCGTTGCTTTTCCGGATACCGCCGATGTGGATAGAGACACGCGCATGATCTAGTATGTCCGTAATAG
>JBFGKR010000299.1:0-3375 GCA_041576575.1 Arenicellales bacterium
CGAACTCAAGGATATGGAACAAGAGCTGGCGGAATTGAAAGCCGCGGTACACCGACTGGCGGCAAAAGATCAGACCGCGGCCCTGCAGTAGAGCGGAAACGGTTACGACCACCAAGCCCCGCCTTGCGCGGGGCTTTTTTTGCCTGTTTAAGACCCGCATGTGCCCAGGAAACCCGGGCGTACACGATCCTGTCATGGGATAGCGACTGCGAATGGAAGGGATAATTGAAACGTTCGCTGGAAATGAATAAGGAACGATCGAGCCGTGAAGTATTCACCATAACGAATTACTGGGAGGCGCGCATTCTTCTATGGCGCTGTATTAACGTGCCGGCCTCGCTTCCCGCCGCTGCCGTACCGGCCTGATTCACAGCCGCCGTAACGGGAGGTGCGACCGATGAAGCCTCGCTCAACTTTCTGATCTCTCTGCAGCAAAGGTCGGTTGACGGGGAACCGTTGATTCCCGCCAACCTGAACGTGTTCTTTTCGGACAACGTCGGTTCGAATGTCAAACGCCCGCGTCTCGGTTCTTCTTGACTCCCTGGCACGTCTCGCGCGCTCAATATGGCCGCGGGGATTGTGCTAAGATCGCGCCACCGCCGCTTGTGTTCTGGCTTTGTTGCACGGGAGTGCGCCGTTGACCGCTTCGAAATCTTGTATTGCCCGACTGGTCTCAGCGTGGCGTAAACGAAATCGGACCCCGTCGGACCGGGCGTTATCCGCGTGCAGAATTGGAGTCCCTCTGTTTTTCTTCGCGCTCGGCGTTCACGGCGCGTCCCCGTTGAACCTTGATCCGGACGCTCTGGCCGCAGCGCGCGACCGCGCGGCGAGTCTGATTGCCGAGCGACAGCGACTCGACCGATTGATCTGGGGGCCGGAACTGACCGCCCAAGAATACGAAAGGCGATTCACCCGTCTGTGGGACGATCTGTTGCGCAATCCCGCGGGTCGGTTCGCGATTCTTGGAGACTTCCCGTTCAAGAGCCTGGTATTAGGAAAACACACCAATACCGAGCCTCTCGAGCTGGGCATTCGACGTCATGGATTTACAGCAGGCGGCAGGAACTTGTCCCCGCAGGATTGGCGCTCCTTGCTCACCAGCGCGGCCAAACAGGGTTACGAAATCGTCCAGACAGAATGGCACCACAGCGCATTCGTTCCTCCGACCCTGGACAGCCCAGGCGAGTCTACCGTCTCCGCAGTACTTCACATTGCGCGGAAACAGCCTGCCCATCGAATAATTGTCCGAGGGGAACTGAGTGTCACCTGGGAGAACATCGTCAATGCAGGCGACGCCCCGGTACCCCGCACCATAGCGGTGCGCAACATGGAGATCTTGGAACGCGAGGGCCCGCCCGCTTTCCGCGAAGTCCTGCAGGTACGCGGCAGTGAAAAGGAACCTCTCGTACACCCGGTCCTCGTCTACGACCTCAACAAAGACGGCCTGTCGGAGATCGTAGTGGGCGGTCAAAACGTCGTGATCTGGAATCGCGGCGGCCGCAAGTTCAAAGCCGAGACCTTTCTCAAGGACGCACGGTCCATCTACGACGGGGCGGTGCTTGCCGACTTCACCGGGGACGGGAATGTCGATTTTGTCGCGGTCGATACTGACGGATATCCGCTTCTTTTCGAGGGCGACGAGACGGGGCAGTTCCATACCGATGGGCGGCGCATCAGCGAGGTTCATCTCGGTTTTCCCAAGTCGTTCACGGCGGGTGACATCGACGGGGACGGCGATCTTGATCTATTCATCGGCAACTACAAATTCGCCTACAGACAAGGTCAATACCCCAGCCCCTACTACGACGCCAATGACGGTTACCCCGCCTATCTGTTGCGAAACGACGGCGATGGCGTATTCAGCGACGTTACGGAACAATCGGGGCTGGCCGACAAGCGGTTCCGCCGCACCTACACCAGCTCGTTCGTCGATCTCGATGACGATCGGGACCTGGATTTGATCGTCGTGAGCGACTATGCCGGGTTCGACACCTATATGAACGACGGAACCGGCAGGTTCGTTGATATTAGCGATACGTTCGGGCTGGATCGGCACTTCTTCGGCATGGGTCATACGTTTGCCGATTACGACGGTGACGGCGCCCTCGATTTCTACGTCATCGGCATGAGCTCGACCACCGCCAATCGCTTGGAGAAAATGCGTCTAGGGCGTGCGGACAAAGCAGAGCACACGGCGATGCGTAAAGCGATGGGATACGGCAATCGAATGTTCCTGAAGAAGGACAAAGGTTTTGTACGCGCACCGTTTAACGACCAGGTCGCCCGCACTGGATGGTCCTGGGGATCCAGCTCTTTCGATTTCGACAACGACGGCGACAAGGACATCTTCGTTGCCAACGGACATTACAGCGGGAGCAGTACCCAGGACTACTGCACGACGTTTTGGCGACACGATATTTACACCGATGGGTCCACCGACGATCCGGCGCGCGATATCATGTTCCAGGCGCAATCGAGCGCGCTGCGCAAGGCGGACATCTCCTGGAACGGGTATGAACATAAAGTGTTGCTGATGAACCGTTCCGGCAGGCAATTCGTCAATATCGGCTTCTTAGCCGGTGTTTCGTTCGAGTACGACGGTCGTGGCGTGGTGGCGGAGGATCTCGACGCAGACGGCCGCGTAGACCTCATCGTCGTCGAGTTCAAGACCGAAGGCCTCGACCGCAACCGTTACGTTCTCCATGTTTACCAGAACGTCCTGGATCAGGCAGGTCACTGGATCGGGGTCAAGCTGCGCGATTTTCCCGGTTACTCACCCATCGGGGCCACAGTCACGGTAAACGCCGCGGGGGGTGTCCAGATGACGAGGATCGTCACGGGCGATTCGTTTTCGACCCAGCATCCGGCTACTGTTCATTTCGGATTGGGCGATACGAAAGCCGTGGACGTTATAGAGGTGCGCTGGCCCAACGGCGCGGTCCGCCGCTTATCCGAAGTAGCAGCAGATCAATACCTCACCGTTGACCCGCCTGTGCGTCCAGTCGATCGATGATTGCCCGGAAGGAACATAAGGTTTATAGCGAGTGATGAGGGGGGTGAACTCGAGCGTCGTCGTATTGATACCACCGGCTGCGAGAGGGAGGTCAGCGTCGGAAGTCCCCGAGACAGCTTTGGCGGCATGGCTCGATGCGAAGCATTATTGACCGGAGCAGCAAAATGCACTATAGCTGCCCGCGGTCGCCCAACAAAAGGGGAGTCTGGATGGGCCGAGAACATCGCTTCGTGAAGACCTGCGTCGGGGCCGCCCTGGCGTGCGGGATGGTCCTTGGCTCGGCGTGCTCCGATTCTCCTACCGCGACCGCCACGCCGCAGTCCGAACAGCAGTCGGCGGGCTTGGCTGACGCTCCGGACCGC
>JBFGKR010000300.1:0-3375 GCA_041576575.1 Arenicellales bacterium
CCTATCTCTTCAGTAGATGCAGCACCGCAATCACAGGGGCGAGCATATAACCGATGGAACACACGGAGAGTCGGCGCATCTTGTTACGGAAGGAAGGCGACTGTCGGAGCCGTATTTCATAAGTTGTGGTTTCGTTCGGCTCGCACAACTGTCTGATGTGACCTGCCTCCACGCGGGCGACCACGCCCACTTGGTCGGAATGTCTTTGCTTGCGAGCACCGCTCATGAATCTAAGCATAGGACAGCTGGAATGTATTTGCAGCTCATTATATTCATGCACGCGAAAACATAATTTATTGTTAACCGTGCGCCGGAAAACTGTATAATCCGGCGCCCTTTTGCAGCTAGAGCTAGTTTACGACGGTGCATGTCAAGAATTTCCGATAACATCGCCCGAAGGCGGACGTTCGCTATCATATCGCACCCGGACGCCGGTAAGACCACGATCACGGAGAGGTTATTGCTCTACGGAGGGGCGATTCAGCTTGCGGGTACTGTCAAAGCGCGGAAGGCGGGGCGCTATGCGACGTCCGACTGGATGGAATTGGAAAAGCAGCGCGGCATCTCCGTGACTTCTTCGGTTATGCAGTTCGTCTACAAAGAGCGCATCGTCAATCTGTTGGACACGCCCGGCCACGCGGATTTTTCTGAAGACACGTTTCGCACTCTCACGGCGGTCGACTCGGCGTTGATGGTTATTGACGCCGCTAAGGGAGTCGAAGAGAGGACGATCAAATTGATGGACGTGTGCCGGCTACGGGCGACGCCAATCACGAGTTTTGTCAACAAACTGGACCGCGACAGCCGCGGGCCCATAGAAATTCTCGACGAAATCGAGTCGGTGCTCGGGATCCGATGTGCTCCCATCACCTGGCCAATAGGGAGCGGCGCCCGATTCCGCGGCGTTTACCGCTTTTACGACGACAGCGTATTGTTGTTTGTGAGACGCGCAGGCAACGGCTCTGAAGACATATCGATATCCGGCCTCTACAGCGACGAGGTGGGGCGACATCTGGGCGCCGAGGCCGCCGAACTCAGAGAGCAGATAGAGTTGGTTCGCGGGGCGAGCCATGAATTCGATGTCGAGGCCTATTTGCGCGGAGCTTTGACACCCGTGTTCTTTGGTTCCGCCTTGAACGATCTGGGAGTAAAAGAGCTGCTCGACCACTTCGTGGAGCACGCTCCGTCTCCGCAGCCGCGTGACGCAGTATCGCGTGTAGTGTCCCCAGAGGAGGAGAAGTTCTCGGGATTTGTGTTCAAGATTCAAGCTAACATGGATCCCGCCCACCACGATCGGGTTGCATTCCTGCGCATCACGTCTGGCCGATTTAAAAAGGGTAAAAAGCTCCACCACGTGCGTCTCGGACGGGATATTACGGTTCACAATGCAATCACGTTTCTGGCGTCCAAACGCGGACAGGCGGAGGAAGCTCACGCGGGGGACATCATGGGCTTGCACAATCATGGAAGCATACGAATCGGTGACGCCTTCACTGAGGGAGAAGGTTTGAAATTTTCCGGTGTTCCCAACTTCGCACCGGAACTCTTTCGGCGCGTGCGTTTGCGTGATCCGTTACGGGCCAAGGCGCTCAACAAGGGCGTAGTGCAGCTGTGTGAAGAGGGCGCCACGCAGCTGTTCAGGCCGCTGGTCAACAACGACCTGATTCTCGGCGCGGTGGGAGCGCTTCAGTTCGACGTCGTCGCGCATCGATTGCGTCACGAATACGGTGTCGAATGCACATTCGAGGCGATAGGCGTCGCCGCGGCGCGTTGGATTTATTGCGACGACCCGGGGCTGGAGGAAGAATTTCGCCGCAAGACCGAGACTCACCTCGCCTTCGACGGTGCCGGCAGCCTGGCGTACATCGCGCCGAATCTCGTGAATTTGAGGCTCACAGAAGATCGTTGGCCCGGCGTCGAGTTTCGCGCCACGCGGGAGCATTAAGTTCTGCGGCGGCGCGCCAGAGCAGCGCAGCACCGCTAAATCGCGTCGCCGCGATGAAGGGTGCCTGACGTGAACTGCGTGCTAGGAGTCTTTTGAGAGCCATGGTAATCTATTTCGACTCAACCGCACCGGCGTGTCGCCGGAAGATTCCGCGAAGCCAGGTTGAAGTGAGGACGAACGCAGGGGCGCATACAGACGCCCCCCAGCAGTTAATTTTCTTAACCCCTAAGCAAGAGGAAATCCAATGCGTAAATCGTTTGTAATGGGAAGCGCAATGGCAGTTGCGCTGGTTTCGACCTACGCGGTCGCAGACGGAAAAGCCACCTACGATACCGCTTGCGCGGCCTGTCATGGGCAGGGCGTCGCCGGTGCGCCGAAAGTGGGTGATGCCGCTGCATGGACAGAGCGTGTCGCACAGGGCATGGATGTCATGGTGGATCACGCTATTAATGGTTATCAGGGAAAAGCCGGGTTTATGCCGGCGAAGGGAGGTTTTGCAAATCTATCGGACGATGAGGTGAAGGAGGCGGTTGAGTACATGGTGGAGAATTCAAAGTAATCGGCCTCGATCTGGTATTCGTGACGGCGTGGAACCTTGTCGGTTCCACGCTTTTTTTCGCAAGGGCCGATTGCGTATCGAGATGCTAGAGCCGAGACAACAGTTAAGAAGGAAACCACGAGACCTGCCGACGATATGAATCGAACCGCAAGCAAATTCGTTGTCGCTTGCGCCCTGCAACTGACGGCGGGGGGCGCATGGGCGGATCTGGAGGCCGACATACAAAGCATACTGGCTTTGGATGCCGCTCCTCCGGGGGTCGTGTTCGAGATTGTTAGCGGAAACAAAGATTATCTGGAAGATGCGATACCCAAGGTATCGGCGGCAAGCGAGCGGTTGCGCGCGCGCTTTGAGGGTATTTCCATCGCGGTGGTCACCCACGGACGGGAACAGTTTGCCCTGACGCGGGACAAGGCGGACGAAAATCAACCGCTCCATGACCTGGTGAAGACCCTGTCATCCGATAGGGAGATACCGGTGCATGTGTGTGGTACACACGCCGGCTGGTTTGGAATGACACCGGAAGCATTTCCCGAATACGTCGATGTCGCCGCCGCCGGACCGACGCAAGTGCAACAATATCGAGAGCTCGGCTATCGCCTCATCCTGGTCCGATGACCGACGCCTACGAACGCATGCGTGATCGCGCGCTGCGTCTACGCCAGCAATCTTCGCGCGGGCGTTTCGCCCCCAGCCCCACCGGCCCTCTGCACCTGGGCAACGCGCGCACGGCGCTTCTGGCCTGGTTGCAAAGCCGCTTGCAGGGCGGTTCTTTTGTCGTACGCATGGAAGATTTAGACAGCCCCAGGGTACGCCCGGGCAGCGCCGCGAAGATCCTGGACGATCTCCATTGGCTCGGTCTCGACTGGGA
>JBFGKR010000301.1:0-3352 GCA_041576575.1 Arenicellales bacterium
CTATGCGGGTGAAGATAGTTAAGGGGGAATCGAAGCAGGAGACGCCGGCGGACAAGCTTCGACGGCGCGAGTTTGAACGTGTGGAGGCGGCTCGCCAAGCTATAGAAAACGACCCGAATGTGAGAGAAATCATCGATCGATTCGACGCTACGATTGTGCCAGAATCGATTCAAACCCGTAATTCTCAAGAGTGAGGTGGTGATGAAGGGTGGAATCGGAAACTTGATGAAACAAGCGCAGGCGGTTCAGGAAAACCTGCGCAAGGCCCAGGAAGAGCTTGCCCATATCGAAGTCGAGGGTGAGTCGGGAGGCGGGATGGTCAAGGTCGCCATGACCTGTAGGCACGACGTACGACGGGTCCAGATCGACGACGAGTTGTTGGGGGACGACAAGGAAGTGTTGGAGGATCTTATCGCTGCGGCGGTGAACGACGCGGTGCGCAAGGTCGAGAAAGCCACGCAAGAGAAAATGGCGGGCCTGACCTCCGGAATCAATATCCCCGGCTTGAATCTCCCATTTTGACCGGAATGGTCGATGCGCAAGCGATCGAGGCCTTGAAGAAGGCCCTCCGCCGACTACCCGGCGTCGGGCCCAAGACCGCCCAACGTATGGCGTTTCATCTTCTGGAACGGGATCGGGAGGGGGCCAGGGAAATCGCCGCCGCAATCGCGCAGGCGGTTGACAAGGTCGTGCATTGTCGTCGCTGTAACACATTGAGTGAACGGGAGTTATGCGACATTTGTGCCTCGTCCAAGCGCGACACTTCGATCGTGTGTGTGGTCGAGACTCCGGCGGATCTCGAATCCGTGGAGCAAGCGGGGGTATTTCGCGGCACGTATTTCGTGCTGATGGGCCACATATCCCCCTTGGACGGCGTAGGTCCGGATGACCTCGGGATCAACGGATTTCAAACGCTCATATCGCAGGGCGGTGTCGAAGAAGTCATCATCGCCACCAACCTTACGGCGGAGGGAGAAGCAACGGCGGAATACCTACGCCACCTCCTACAGGACACGGAGGTAAAGGTGACGCGTATCGCTCGGGGCGTGCCGGTGGGGGGTGAATTGGAGTACATGGATCAAGGCACTCTCACCCAGGCCTTCGACAACCGACGCGCGATCTGAATCCCGCGTTTGCCGGCGCGATCACGCGCTAACACGACGGCTAGTCCCCGCTTCGCACAGGAAGATGTCCTCAGTAAAGCACCGATGGAATATCTCGCGCAGCAAACTCAGCATGGAGTGCAACCGGCTTTGACATGCGGACGCCGGTCCGACCGAGGCGCATTTCTCGCGAGTGCGCCGTCCGTCGCCGTAGCTCGGCGACTGTTCGTGACGTCGAATTGTCGCGCAGTGCAGGAGTCGTCCCGCTCGTATGACCCTCCTACGACCCGGGCGTCAAACGATGGAGCCGCTCAAGCGGTCATTAGCGATTGTTTTATCAGCGAAGCGGCGTTAGTGGTTTCTGCAATCACGGACGAAGTGTCCGATCAATCAAACTTGTAGAAGGTGTCGCTGAGATACTTCACCAGGTCATTAATCTCATCGTCGTTGAGATTCGTTCGCAGCTGATTATTGCAGAATTCCACTTGGGCCATGAGGCCCTCGACCGTCTTCACCCGGCGATCTTCCCGCGTGTAGATTTTCGATTCGTCGCCGCCGAATTTTTCCGCGTGGCAGTTCACGCATTGTGCCTGGTGTATTTGCGCTCCATTATCGGCGTCTCCGAGGAGGAATCCGTACGCCGGGCCCGCCAATAATAATAAAACAGTGTTAAAACTCGTCGATACCTTCAGCATGGGGCTATTCCTCATAGACAGTGAAAACGATGGAATCGCTGAGTGATCCGTCTGTTCCTGCAACGAATGAAATACCTTAGATTTTGCAATATCTGCTCGTCGCTGCAAATCGAGGGCGCATTCGAATTGCTGTGTCGATACTCTCGCCGCGTACACGGCCAAGCGGCATTGCGCGGTCCCTAACTTCGCTCACGCTGTGAATTATTGTTAAACTCGATCCTTGTGTTAGACCAATTTATTCGCGGATCATTCATTCTTCCGAAAATTGGAGCCATACGATGCCTCAGGATGCCAACGCGTTGGTGTGGATGGATCTGGAAATGACCGGCTTGGATCCGGAAACGGAAAGAATTATCGAAATCGCCACGATTATTACCGACAACGACCTCAACATCGTTGCCGAAGGGCCAGTGATAGTCGTGCATCAACCGCAAAGTCTCCTCGCCCGCATGGATGAATGGAACACGCGAACCCATATGGAATCCGGCCTGGTGGAACGCGTGAGGTTGTCTTCCTACGGCGAACGGCAGGCGGAAATCGAGACGCTCGTATTTGTTCAGGAGCACGTTCCCCGAAACCGTTCGCCGCTTTGCGGGAACAGCATCTACCAGGACCGGAGATTTCTGCGCCGCTATATGCCCGAACTGGAACAGTGGTTGCATTACCGGAATCTGGATGTGAGCACGTTAAAGGAATTGGTCCGGCGCTGGGCCCCTGGTCTGCACGAGGGGTTGACGAAAAACAACACCCATCGGGCTTTGGACGACATACGGGAGTCCATCGCGGAGCTGCGGTATTACCGCGAGCACTTCATCCGATTGCCAGAGGAGAAGGGCTCCAGTGCGGCGCGTGCGGGAGCGGGCCGGGAGTGCTGAGACAGCGCCCAGGCGACGTGTTCGCGCACGAGTTCGGAAGGGTGGTCCCGGCGGCTCCGAAGGGCTGCAAGGACCCATGGCGACGTCGGCGCATTGCCTAACGCCACAGCGATGTTGCGCAGCCAGCAGGCGTGTCCGATGCGGCGAATCGCGGAACCTTGCGTCCGGTCGCTGAACTCTTGCTCGGTCCAACTGAACAGATCCACGAGCATCCGATCCGTGATCTGCAACCGGGGAGAAAATCGAGGTTCGGCGCTGGGTCGCGCAAACCGGTTCCAGGGGCAAACCAATTGGCAGTCGTCGCAGCCGAAGACGCGGTTTCCGACCGAAGGCCGCAGCGCAACCGGAATGGCTTCCCGGAGTTCGATCGTCAGGTAGGAAATGCAGAGTCGGGCGTCGAGTTGGTAAGGCGCCACAATGGCGCCCGTTGGACAGGCCTGCAGACAGGCGCTGCAGGTGCCGCAATGATTGTCGCCGGATTGATCCACCGGCAAAGGCAAGTCGGTGTAGATCTCGCCCAGGAAGAACCAGGAGCCCGCGGCTTGATTGATTAGATTGGTGTGCTTGCCTATCCAACCCAATCCCGCCTTTTCGGCGAGCGCTTTCTCCAGTACCGGTGCGCTGTCGCTGAATACACGGTAGCCAAACGCACCCGCCTCCGCCGCGATCCGGTCGGCGA
>JBFGKR010000302.1:0-3329 GCA_041576575.1 Arenicellales bacterium
ATTTACTACCACCATCTTGGGACGCGGGATCATGATATCGCGTACTTGCATATCCGATACCTGCAAGACGCGTTGGATCATATCCAGGGCATCCTGATCCAGCAGTCCCTGGGACTGGGCGTAGGTCAGCGACTCAATGAGCTGATCCCGCGTGATCGGCCCTACGCCGAAAAGATGCTTGAAGCGATTTATTATTCGCTCTAACGGAGAGGATTCCTCGATGACTCTACTGTTCATACGGACTTGCAAACCCCAGCTCGCTCAAAATTCTGCTTTCCATGGCCTCCATGTGCTGCGCCTCGGTCTCTCCTTTATGATCGAGACCACACAGATGGAGGACACCGTGCACTACCATGTGCGCCCAGTGGGCCTGCGCCTCCCGTCGCAACTGGCTCGCTTCCCGGGCCACTACCGGCGCGCAGACAATCACGTCCCCGAGTATGCCGGTGGAAAGGTGAGGAGGATCCTCGAATACGAACGCGAGCACGTTGGTCGACTGGTCGGCATGCCGATAGCGGCGGTTGAGATCGCGCATCTCCACTTCGTCCACAATCCGCAGGGTGATTTCCGCACCATCGCGGTCCCGCATCTGTGCATAGGCAGCGCTCGCCCAACGGCGCAGCGCGTCCTCGGAGGGCAGATCATGTGACCTGGTGGCGACCTGGATGGAGATGTCCAAACCAGGCCTTAACGTTTCCTCATGGAGGAGTCGTTCCATCGCCGAATGCGTCATAGGCCTCTACAATGCGTTGGACCAGGGGATGGCGCACGACATCCCGCGGCGTAAACCGAATCACCTCTATTTCTTCGATGTCGTCAAGGACATGTATCGCATTTTTCATGCCGGAAACGGACCCTTTCGGAAGATCGGTCTGCGTAATATCACCGGTAACGACCGCTTTCGAACCGAAACCGATACGGGTGAGAAACATTTTCATCTGTTCAACGGTTGTGTTCTGGCCCTCGTCCAGGATGACGAAGGAATTGTTGAGAGTACGCCCGCGCATGTAGGCCAACGGCGCCAACTCGATAATGTTGCGATCGATCAACCTGGCCACCCGGTCATAACCCATCAGCTCGTATAGTGCGTCGTACAACGGGCGCAGGTAGGGGTCGACCTTCTGGCCGATATCGCCGGGCAAAAATCCCAAGCGTTCTCCCGCTTCGACCGCGGGACGCACCAGCACGATGCGGCTAACCTCGTCAGCCGTCAGCGCCTCTACTGCACACGCTACCGCCAGATAGGTCTTGCCGGTTCCGGCGGGCCCCACCCCAAATACGACGTCGCGCGTCATGATGCTGCGCAAATAATCCCGTTGCCGCGGATTCTGGCCGCGCACCACTCGCTTCGGCGTGCGCACCGAAGTATCTTCGTCACGATTGCGGGCCCCTGCCGCCACACCCTGCAAATACCGATATACGGTTTCACTGGTCAGATCACCGTCCGCGGTCCGTTCATATAACGCATGCAAGATCTTCTTGGCGCGACCGGCGGACTCACGCGCGCCTTTCACACTGAACACCGCGCCGCGATTGCTGATCTGCACGCCCAGATAGGCCTCGACTTGCTTAATGTGGGAATCGTGCTGGCCACACAAACCGGCCAGGCGTTCGTTATCAACAGGTGTAAGGGAAAACGTCAACGGTGTAGGGCTGTCCGCCGCGGACTCAAGCCGTTCCGGCTGGGTGGATCGCCGGCGGCGCCGCGGCGAATGAGGTGCTTGAATATCCGTGTTGCTCACGATTAGGACAATCAGGCATCCAGCAGCCGGCCGCGCAAAGAGTTGGGCAGCGCCTCAGTAATCAAGACTTCGGCGAACCGGCCCAGAAGTTCCGGCGGCGCATCGAAATTCACCACCCGATTGTTGTCGGTTCGCCCCGAAAGCTGTTGGGGCGTCTTGCGCGCATGCCCCTCGACGAGAACGTCTTGTTTGGTTCCCACCATCGACGCGCTGATTTGTCCCGCCAGATCATCGATTTTGGCTTGCAGCACGGAGAGGCGAACCTGCTTTTCACCAAACGGAACGGAGTCCGGCAAGCTTGCGGCGGGCGTGCCCGGCCGGGGACTGTAAATGAAACTGTACGACTGGTCGAAGCCGATCCGGTCGATAAGAGCCAGCGTGGCCTGAAAATCCTCATCCGTCTCGCCGGGGAAGCCCACGATAAAGTCCGAGGAAATGCTTATTCCCGGGCGGCGCGCGCGCAAGCGCTCAATTATCCCCAGGTATTGCGACGCGGTATAACCGCGTTTCATCAGCCCGAGCACGCGGTCCGACCCGCTCTGCACAGGGAGGTGGACATGGCTGACGAGCTTCGGTATCGACGCATAGGCATCGATTAAGTCACCGCCAAACTCAAGAGGGTGGGATGTGGTGTACCGTATTCGGTCGATGCCTTGAATTTCGGAGACATAGCCGAGCAGCGTGGCAAAACTGGCGATCGATCCGTCATGCCGCGCTCCGCGATATGCATTGACATTTTGTCCCAGCAGCGTCACCTCTCGAACGCCCTGTTCGGCGAGCTCAAAAATCTCCGTCAGCACGTCATCGAACGGCCGGCTGAATTCCTCCCCTCGCGTGTACGGCACCACACAAAAACTGCAATACTTGCTGCAGCCTTCCATAATAGAAACGTAAGCACGCACCCCTTCGGTGCGCGGCGGTGGCAAGTTATCGAATTTTTCGATTTCGGGGAAAGAGATATCAATTCTTGGTCGGCGTGAAACCAGTACATCATTCAGCATGCCCGGGAGCCGATGCAGAGTCTGCGGACCAAATACGATGTCGACATACGGCGCGCGCTTGAGAATGTTCTCGCCTTCTTGGCTCGCCACACACCCCCCAACACCGATAATCAAGTCTGGATTGTCCGACTTCCATTCCCGCCACCGTCCCAATTGCGAAAAAACTTTCTCTTGCGCCTTTTCTCTAACCGAACAGGTGTTGAGCAGAAGAACGTCTGCGTCCTCCGGCGCGCCACTAACCTCCAAACCGTGCGACTCGCGTAACGCATCGACGATGCGCGCCGAATCGTACTCGTTCATCTGGCAACCGAAAGTCTTGACGAAAAGTTTACGCGTCACGATGGGCGGTTCTGAGACACAGCAAGCAGAGAAAGCGATGAAGGAGCGGGGCGGCGGTCCAATCCACCCCCCTCCAGCGGGGACGGGCCATCCAAATCAAATCGATACCGGCGGGCGCATGGATTAAAGTCTAGCCGAGCTTCCGTCTTAATCTCAAGAAAAGCCGACCAAACACGCTCACATACCGGCATGTCCGGCGGCGTATTGTTTAAATTCAATGCCTTGGAACGCACTCGAAGCCTCGCCC
>JBFGKR010000303.1:0-3329 GCA_041576575.1 Arenicellales bacterium
ACTGTGTTCAAGACGAAAGCCTTACCGCCGGAGCCGCCCCACATTACGCGGGCGACGGCGTTGCCCATCCGTCAGTTCATCACCGCGGGCGATGCGGGCGAGGAGGTCCCCGCCAGGAGTGTGTTTACACCGGCGTTCGCGGACGCCTTGACTTATCGTTGGGGCGATTTGAACGGCGACGGTTACGTCACCGGTATGGAATTGGGGTTGTATCTGCAGGCCAAGGTTACGGAGCACGCCCGGCAGTCGCCGCAGTTTGGGAAACATCCCGATTACGACCTATCCCGGGGGGATTTCGTGTTCAGATTAGCCGCCGCCCAACCTTCCGAGATTGTAACTGCACCGCCGAAAGTCGACGCCCCCGCCACACGCAGTATGCGGCGGGAGTCTAAGACGGGATCGGAATTTATCTTCATACCGAAGGGCTGTTTCCAGATGGGTCAACCTGAATCGGAACGCATCGCTTTGGTGGAAGAGTTGGGGGAGAGCAAATACAACCAATGGTACGCTGATGAATCCGTGCACCGAGTGTGCGTAGAAAGTTTTTGGTTGGCGAAGCACGAAGTGACGGTGGACCAGTTCCGTCGATTCGTCAAAGCGACAGGGTACCGGACGGACGCGGAGCAAAACGCGGGAGGCGTACAGGGATGTACGATTTGGGATGAGGGCAAATGGGTGTGGCGCGCCAGCCATTCCTGGAGCAATCCCGGTTTCACACAAAGCGAGCACCACCCTGTGGTGTGTGTGTCCTGGAACGATGCCAACGATTATATCGAGTGGTTGAACCGCGAGACCGGCAGCCGTTACCGCTTGCCGACGGAGGCCGAATGGGAGTACGCGGCCCGGGCGGGGACGCAGACGCCGCGGTTTTGGGGCTCGGAGGGTGCTCGCGCTTGCAACTACGCCAGTGTCGTGGACAGAAGTCTTACATGGACGAAAGTGTTTCCGTGTCACGACGGCTACGAATACACGGCGCCGGTGGGAACTTTTGCACCCAACCCGTATACGCTGCACGATATTTTGGGAAATGTGTGGGAATGGACGTGTTCCGCGTATACAACGAAGTACAGCGGGTCGGAGACACGTTGTACGAATTCCGTGAGCGCCCGGCGTGTGTTCCGGGGCGGTTCTTGGGACAGCTCTCCGAGGGACGTCAGTTCCGCAAGGCGTGGTGACGCTCTCCCCGACTACCGCGTCTACAATATTGGGTTTCGTCTCGCGCAGGATGTAGCGCAGTAGCCCTTCATCCTCTTTTCCTAATACCTTTGTGGCGGGCATGCAGGGCGCAAAGATCTTCGGGCGAATCTTTGGTCCGATGGAGAAACAGGAATGCGTAGCTACATCGTAAGCGCTCAACCAAAACAGGTTTTTTACGGTCGTCAGATGCCCCACCTGTGCCAGTCTTTGTTGTGCAAACGATTACGTATAAAGCGGCACGCGTTCGCCTTTCCTTTTCGCTCTAAACCTTCCGCATATGTTATGGGTGTTTCCAGCTGATAAAGCGATATGTTCGCGGCTTCTATATCCAGTTACCCTGTAAGATTGGTGGTTGATCGAGTCATGTCCATGTACTCGTGGCCCACAGCCATCGCTCTTACCCCAACGTGGTCAATGCCGCAACTCTGCTGGTTTACGTAACGACCGCGCTGCAGCAAGGTAGTCGGATAGCGCCGCAGGCCGGCGAAACTGCGTAGAATAATTGGGCTAAGGGCGTGTCGTTTTGGCTGACTCGCGCAATTTCACCGATCACTCCTTGGTATTCACGCAACCACCTCCCAGCCTTGATAGAAGACTCAGGAACCTGGGTGCGCGGCCATCGCCAGGCAGGCAAGGGCAGCAGCCAGGACGCGGCAGTGATAACCGGGGGTATCAGCTCCGATGAAGACAGGACATCCTTCTGGACTTGCCACAAAGAGGCGCCGTGCCCAAAGACACGGCGCCCTGCAAAGAAGGTGACACGCATTGTGAGATACTACGAAGATGCGTTGTTGCGCGCCTGTTCCAGATACTTCAGCATGATGCTGCGGCCGGCGTGAGTATTACCCAGATCTTTGGGCAGACCGGGCTGCGTACCGCTCTCGTCAAGATATATGATGACCCGCGGCGCGGTCGCTTCCGCATCCAAAGTGGCCGCCCCGAACTGCTGATCGCGCAGCATGTCTAGCAGCTCACCGCGCTCCCAGGCATGCTTATTGATAGTGGGCACGGCATTCGTGTCCTTCAATTCGTTGGCCACCATGTTGAGCAACTGACCGCGCTCCCAGGAGTGTTTCGGGAATGACTCGGTTGCACTCTGTCCACTTACCACGGCGGAAGGGCCCGGCGCGGTGGTGTTGTGGTCGAGGCCGCCGGCGAACGCGCCGCCCGTAACTATTAAAGGCACTGCCGCAAGGGCGAACAATTGGCTCATACGTTTCATAGGTTTGCTCCTAGTTTGATTTTCAGTGCCCGGCATAATAGAGGGATCGCAAACTCATGAAAAACTGATTTTAGCTGAACTATACTTCGTCTTTTTCGAACTGACGAATAACGGTTGGATGGCGATTGAAGGCTGGGTAAATGCGAGCTTAATCAAGACTTCCAGGAGAATATAATGCGACCGGTCATCCCAAAAAGTGACGGCCTGCTTCCCGCGGGCACTGGGTTGAAGTATCGTTTGATGGCGAAGCGCCCCGGGAATGGACCGGTGAGTAGACAAGGGCGGGGCTCGATGTCTCGCCGTGTGGACTTTCCAGCCAGTGCCTGTAATGAGGCGGCGCGCGCCAAATTCACCCCCAATAGCCCGTGTTGCTTCATGCTGTTGGGGTTGTCGACACTGTCAACGGCACACTGCCGAACATGAGAATTGTTTATGCCGACTCGAATCTACTTGGTCCGCCACGGCGCTACCGACCTGACCGCGGAGGATCGTTTCGCCGGATCGACGGACGTGCCGCTTTCCGCGGAAGGCCGGCAGCAGGTCACGGCACTCGCCGAGCGGCTGCGCGGCGATACGCTCGACGGCGTCTATGCGAGTCCGCTCGGGCGCACCATGGAAACGGCTCGGATCATCGCGGCGCCGCATGGTTGCGCCCCGCAGCCGGAGCCCGGTTTACGCGAGATCGATTACGGCCGCTGGGAAGGGCGCACGCGCGACGAGATCGAAACGGAGTTCGCCGAGGAGTACGACGCGTGGCAGGAGGATCCCCTCACGATCGCGCCCGCCGGTGGGGAATCAGGCATCCAGGTACGGGCTCGCGCCCTGCCCGCGATACGGCGCATCGTCCATAACCACCGGCATCACTCGGTGCTGGTCGTATCGCACACGGGCACCAATCGACTGCTTATCA
>JBFGKR010000304.1:0-3329 GCA_041576575.1 Arenicellales bacterium
ACCGCCTTGCTGCAGTAAAACCATGGCGTTCATCACCAACTGATAGGCCGCATCTTTGTCACCGCGCACCACGAACTGGGCCTGTGGATTACGTCGAAGCACTGCTTGCGCGTAGGGACGAATCTGTTCCGCGGATTTTTCTTCGTCTTCAATATAAAACCTGCCTTCTTTGTCCACGGTAACGACTACGGGCTCGATTTCCCTGGTGTCGAGCGGCCTCGCATCCGCTTGGGGTAAATCTACTTTGACTCCTTCGGTGAGCAACGGTGCGGTAATCATAAAAATTACCAATAATACCAGCATGACATCGATGTACGGCACCACATTGATTTCCGCCATCAACTTTTTACGAAGTTTTTTATTTACGTACATTTTTACGATGCTTTCTGCATCTGGAAGCTCTGCCGATTGACAATGCTCAAGAACTCCTCGCTGAAGACTTCGTAGCGGGATATCAGTCGTTCAACGTGGTTGGAATACCTGTTGTAGGCAATCACGGCCGGGATCGCCGCGAACAAGCCCATAGCGGTGGCGATCAACGCCTCGGCGATTCCCGGTGCGACGCTCGCAATAGTCGCGTGCTGCGCGACTCCCAGCGAACGAAACGAGTTCATGATCCCCCACACAGTACCGAACAGACCGATGTAGGGACTGGTCGAGCCCACCGTGGCGAGGAATGGGAGATGTGTCTCCAAGGTTTCAACCTCTCGACTCATGGCGACCCGCATCGCCCGTTGGACGCCATCGACCATGTCTCCGCGGTCAACGCCGCTTTTTCCGGCCAAACGATTGTATTCCCGATAGCCGGCAACGAAGATGCTCGCCACGCCGTTCGGTTCCCGACGCCTTCCCGACCATTCCGAGTAAAGCCTATTCATGTCGCCACCAGACCAGAATGCGTCCTCGAAATCGTCCGCGGACCGGAGCGCATCCCGAATCGCATACCGTTTAACAAAAATCATAGTCCAAGAGATCACGGACGCTAACAACAAAATCAACATCACCAATTGAACAAGAATACTTGCCTGAGCAATCAGTGTTATCAACGACATACTATCGTTCGTTGCTGCAATTTTTATGGCATTTTCCATGTATTGATTCTCTCGAGAATCTCATCGGGGATGGGCCGCGGCCGCAATCGATCGACATCAAGTACAGCGAGCTTAATTTTACCCTGGCTCAACAATTCGTCGCGGCATCGGATTTCTTGTTGCACCCCGAGGCTCGCGCGGCGGCAATCCTCGACTGACATACCCACATCCAGCAGATCGCTCAACCGCGCTGGCTTGATGTAGCGAATAGTTGCGGAGTGAACAGCAAACATCACGCCGAAGCGTTCGCCAAGTTCGCGAATATCAAAACCGATATGTCGAAGCCACTCCGTGCGACAACGTTCCATGAAACGCAGATAGTTGGCGTAGTATACAACACCCACTGCATCCGTATCCTCATAGTACACGCGAATCGGAATCGAGAATTCGATGGTCATCGGCACTTCCGCGACAAACGGGTTTCGGCATGCGTAAACGCCCGGCGTAATTACGAATCATCGTTGAACAGCATCGGTTGAACGGCCGATTGCGGTGCCGCCAATCCCAGGTGGAGCCATGCACTTTTAGTCGCCACTCGGCCGCGCGGAGTTCGCATCAAGAATCCCTGTTGGATCAGATACGGTTCGATAACGTCTTCGATGGTGCCGCGCTCTTCACCCACCGCAGCCGACAAATTGTCGATTCCGACCGGTCCGCCGTCGAACCTGTGAATCACGGCCTCCAGCAGGCTGCGGTCCAAGACATCGAGTCCATGCTCGTCCACTTCCAGCATTTCCAGAGCGCGTTTCGCAACTTCGCCCGTGAGCCGTCCGTCGCCCTTTATCTCCGCGTAATCCCGAGCGCGACGCAACAAACGGTTTGCAATCCGGGGCGTGCCGCGCGAACGGGCCGCGACAGTGAATACACCCGAATCATCGATGGGTACGCCAAGAATACCGGCCGAACGTCCCACGATATGCGCCAGCTCGTCGGCCGTGTAATAGTCCAGCCGATTCACGATTCCGAAGCGATCCCTCAACGGAGAAGTCAACAGACCCGCACGCGTGGTGGCGCCCACCAGGGTGAACTCCGGCAGATTGAGTTTCAGCGAACGCGCCCCCGGGCCTTCGCCGATGACGATGTCCAGCTGATAGTCCTCCATCGCCGGATACAGGATTTCTTCGACCGCCGGACTCAGTCGGTGTATCTCATCCACGAAAAGGACGTCTTGCGGTTCCAGATTCGTGAGGATCGCCGCTAAGTCCCCGGCTTTCTCCAGCACCGGACCGGACGTCTGCCTGAGATTCACCGACAGCTCGTGGGCGATGATGTGCGCCAGCGTAGTCTTGCCAAGACCCGGCGGACCGAACAACAAGACATGGTCGAGCGCCTCTTTGCGCCGCTGTGCCGCTCGAATAAAGATGTTCAACTGTTCACGAATTTTCGGCTGGCCGACGAATTCGCTCAGACTGGCGGGCCGCAGGCTGCGATCGTAGATCTGCTCGTCTTCCGACAAAGCAGCCGTGGGAGACAATATTCCTTCTTCAGTCACGAGACCGCTCCGGACAACGAACGCAACGCCTGTCGGATAATCTCTTCGCTGGACCCGCCTTCAGCGGCCACCCTCCGAACAACTCTACTGGCCTCCACCGGCTTATATCCGAGGGCGATCAAGGCACTTACCGCATCGCCGATCGGATCCGGCGCGACGCGTTGCACCGTGTTAGTCGGACCGCTGGATTCGGAAAGCACGGCGTCCACGGATTTGTCGCGCATCTCGACGATCAAGCGTTGCGCGGTCTTGCGGCCGATGCCCGGGACTCGAATCAAGCGCTCGACGTCCTGCTCCGTCATGCAGGCCAGAAACTCTTCGATCGACAGTCCGGACAAGATCGCAAGGGCAACCCGCGGACCTACGCCGTTCACCCGCAACAGGCTGCGGAACAGATCGCGCTGCTGCGCATGGCTGAATCCGTAGAGTCGCTGCGCATCTTCGCGCACCACCAAGTGCGTGTACAGCAGGGTGTCCCCCCCGACTGGCGGAAGATCGTAGAAGGTCGTCATCGGCGCCTCCAGTTCGTAGCCGACGCCCTGCACGTCAATGACTAGCACCGGCGGCCGCTTTTGCAACAGCTTGCCTCGAAGCGACGCTATCATGAAGCCGACCAGACGCCGCGCGACGCGGCATTCATGCGCCGCGCATTGTCCCAGGTGTGCAAGTGACAGATACCGCATGCCAATGCGTCGGCGGTATCGGCGGTCGGTTTTTGGCGCAAGCCCAGCAACACACGCACCATG
>JBFGKR010000305.1:0-3327 GCA_041576575.1 Arenicellales bacterium
CCTTGCTCAAAGGTGCCCAAGGGGTAAGAGTTGCGAGCGGTTGAGGGCAGAGGCCGGGCACGCACGTCTTCGGCGTTGATGATTCCTGGACCGCCGTCGCCGTCGACGTATCGACCGTATACCCACACCTCCAGCCCGCCAGGCACCTGGACGTACATCCAGTCTCCTTGTCGAAAGACCAGCCATACTTCGCTGTCCGGTGACAGCTCACCCAATACAGGCAGAGAGTCGCGATAATACGGATAGATCTTGGCCCCTCCCTGCCCTATGCGCGAGCGCGTAACCAAGGCCCCCTTCGCGGTATCGTTATTCGCGCCTCCGGGCGTCGACGTAGACGGCGACACCTCGGTCTGCGCTATGGATCCCGGCACGACATCCTGCGTTCGCACCCAAGCGCCCAGGCGCTCCGGGGCACGCACTCGTTTCCATTCACCCTGCACTTCGAGCACCTCGACGGCGTCTCCCTCAAGAAACGTCCCAATAGGGTAGGAACGGCTTGCGGTGGAAGGCAAAGGTCGAGCACGCACGTCCGGGGCGATGACGGTCGCCGGACCGCTGTCGCCGTCAAGGTAACGGCCGTAGACCCACATCGGCAGTCCCCCGGGTACCTGAATGTACAACCAGTCGTTGTCGCGCTGCAGTATTCGCACCGGGGTGCCCGGGGAAAGTTCGTCCACAACCGGCAGCGACTCCCGGTGGAACGGATAGACCTTGGCACCTTGCGGTCCGGCCAGACCGGCAAGCGACTGGAGGGTGCCGCTCGACTCCGCGGGCGAGGCGGGCGTTCGAGCCGTGTCTTCGCTTTGTGTGGTTACGCTCGCGGTTGCCGGAGGTACCCGCGCAGTTTGCACCGCAGTCGATCGAATCGCTTCCCCGGATGGAGCGGTTTGATCGTTCGTGTCAGTCGCCGGTTCTATTCGTTCCCGGTCCATGGATTCCAGATCTGGCGCTGCCGCGGCGGGCCGTGCTTGCATTTCGTCGTGCGCGGGTTGCGGAGATTCGGCAACCGACGTGGGCGCAGCCGGCTCCACCTCCACGAACATCTCCGGGAACTTGTTCTGAATCACGGTCAACGCCTTCTCCGCGCGCTGATAACCGTTCGCGACCGCTTTCTGGAACCACTTGATCGAATGCGCGATGTCCTTGTCGACGCCCTGGCCCAGATAATACGCGGTGGCGAGATTATGTTGCGCGGCGCCGTATTCGAGCTCTGCGGCACGCCGCCACCATTTCACCGCTCGTACCAGATCGCGGTCAACGCTCCGCCCCTCCCAGTAGGCGACACCGAGGTTGAACAAGGAGTTGACGTGATCTTGCTCCGCGGCCCTGTGATACCATTCCAGCGCCTTCCCGAAATCGGCGGGACGGCCTTGACCTTTGTGGAATAAGACCGCAAGCGCGTACTGCGCCTGAGCGTTGCCCTCGTTCGCCAAGGGCTCCCATAAATGCCCGGCTGTCTCGAAATCTCCTGCCTCATACGCTGTGATCGCCTGTTCCATGGCCTGGTCTTGGGCAAAAGTCTGGCCGGCTAGGATCCACCCAATACAGAACATGAACGTAACAGTCGCTCGAACACTCCGGGGCATTTTGTTTTACCTCGCTGTCTCCCAGTTCGCAGACCTCAACCGGGCCGAATCGGCTCGTCCCCGCCGCCCGTCTGTAACCATGGGATATATATCGATCACAGTCAAGATACGGTATGACATTTTTTTACTAACATTATGAAATTGCAGCACTTCGCTGCACGGCTCAGTGGGCTACGCGTGGGCCTGCGCCCAATTCGCTCCGGTGCCTACGTCCACGACCAGGGGCACTGACAACGTCGCCACACCGCTCATCAGCTCCGCGATTACGTCTCGGGCCTTTTCCACACGGCCAGTCGGCACCTCGAACACGAGCTCATCATGCACCTGCATGATCATTCGCGTTTTACCTTCCTTTTCACGGATCCATCTGTCCAGCGCTAACATCGCCATTTTGATCAAGTCGGCCGCCGTGCCCTGCATCGGTGCGTTAATGGCGGTACGTTCCGCGTACTGCCGTCGCGCGCTGTTGCTGCTGGTGATCTCGGGCAAATACAAACGCCGACCGAACACCGTCTCCACGTAGCCGAGCTCGCGGGCGCGGCTGCGCGTGTCGTCCATAAATCGGCGTACCCCGGGGTAGCGTGCGAAGTAGAGGTCGACGTACTCCTGGGCCGCCGATCTGGGGATGCCCAACTGCCGGGACAGCCCGAACGCGGACATCCCGTAGATCAAACCAAAATTAATTGCCTTGGCGTGGCGGCGCTGTTCGTCCGTCACCGCGTCCGCGGGGGCCCCGAACACTTCCGCCGCGGTCGCACGATGTATGTCCTCACCCTGGGCAAAGGCCTGCAGCAAACCCGGATCCTGCGACAAGTGAGCCATTATACGCAGTTCGATTTGTGAATAGTCTGCGGACAGCAGCACGCAACCGTCCACAGGAACGAACGCCTCTCTGATACGTCGTCCCTCCGCAGTGCGAACGGGTATGTTCTGCAGATTAGGATCTGCAGACGACAAGCGGCCGGTAGCGGCCACCGCCTGATGGTAGGAGGTGTGCACGCGCCCCGTGCGCGGGTTGACCATCGCAGGGAGTTTGTCCGTGTACGTTGATTTCAGCTTACTTAACGCACGGTGTTCGAGAATCAATCTCGGTAAATCGTAATCCACCGCAAGCTCCTGGAGTACGTTTTCGGCCGTGGACGGCTGCCCTTTGGGAGTCCTGCGTAAGACGGGAAGACGGAGTCGTTGGTACAAGATCTCTTGGATCTGTTTTGGAGACGCGACATTGAACGGCCCGCCGGCTGCGCGGTAAGCCTGTTCCTCGATTTCCGAGATGCGTGCGCTTAGCTCGCGGCTTTGTCGCGCGAGCATATCGGCGTCGATCTTGACACCGTTACGCTCGATGCGAGACAGCACCGGAACCAGCGGCATCTCGATATTTTTGAAAAGGTCCCGCAATTTCGGCTGAGCCTCGAGTTCCGGCCACATCGACCGGTGGAGTCTCAAGGCGACATCCGCATCTTCCGCCGCATAGGGTGCGGCGCGTTCAAGCTCGATCTGGTTGAATGTCCGTTGTGCCTTTCCTTTCCCGGCAACTTCTTCAAATGTGATGGTCTTGTGCCCGAGAATTCTCAAGGCCAAGGTGTCCATGTCGTGGCGACCGGACACGCTGTTTAGCACGTAGGACTCCAGCATCGTATCGAACGCAATCCCTTCCAGCTCGATTCCGTGGCCCGCCAGAACACAGTGGTCGTACTTGAGGTTTTGGCCGACCTTCGCCCGTCCTGCGTCCTGCAACAGA
>JBFGKR010000306.1:0-3321 GCA_041576575.1 Arenicellales bacterium
ATCCCAGGTACTACGAAACTCCGGTCCGGAAAAGGGGATGGTGCTCGACTTCGCGGTCGTAAAGGAGGAGCTCATCAATCAAATCGCAGAGCCCTGTGACCATGGCCTCATCATCGACGCGGAAGATCGGACAATCACGACTATGCTTGGCGTCGCAGACGCGGATATTCAATGGGTGAGCGAAAACCGGATGGCGCGTCCCGTTCAGAACATTGCGGGATTGAAACTATACATGACGCCGTTCCCTCCCACTTGCGAACACTTGGCTAAACACTGGTACGAAATCATGTCGGCGGCCCTCCACACACGCACCGGTGGCCATGTGACTGTGAAGAAAGTTCGCGTCTACGAAACTCCAAACAGCTACGCGGATTTTCCGAGTGGAAATTCAACGAGCGGGGAATGAACGCGAAAACGAACGGACTCGACCCCTCCGGTCAGATTGCGGGTACGTCATCATTCACCGGGTCGAAGACCACTGAATAAGCCCAATGACGAACAACATCGTTCTGTCAGCGATATGTCGGTGGTCGAATCACAAAGACCAGAGACACGAGAAAAAATAAGGCAAATACGACCAGAGTCCATCCTGGAATCGACAATCCGAGAAACGTCCATAAGATGTCTGCACAATCACCGGTTCCTTTCAAGACTTTGCTGAATACTTCAGTTAACGAAAACTGTTCGAGCATGTAATCGAGTCCGGGTCCACATTCAATTGACTCAGGATACGCTTGGATCCACACGTGGCGGGCCGCCAGAGCGGCACCCGCCGCGGACAGCGCCAACGCGATTCCGGCGTACACGCGCTGGCCCCAGCCGAGTGGGTTTTGAACAAACGCCACGAGGCTTACCGCGCCGAGCGCGATAATCACAATTCTTTGAAAGATACACAACGGGCATGGATCCAGATCCTGGACATGTTGCAGGTACAGCGCAAAGCCAATAAGCGCGCAACAGGCGACGAAACACGCCGCGTAGATCCGTCTCGATGTGATCACAATAACCTCACCACCAAATGTTGGTAAAAAATGAAGTGTACACAATCCATGTAATTTCATGAATCTCCAGCGTGAAAATTTGCCACGAGTAAGACGTTCGGCGTGCGCCGGCTCAGTCCGAAATATGGAGCGTTCATTACGATTCACAACGGTGCAAAAAGCCAAGATCCTTGCTGTCGGAGTTTCGGCGTATCGGGTTTTAGCCAGCGAGACCGTCGTTCGTCTGAGCGCCGTCGATGTCGTCGCTTCCCGCCCCCGCACCCCAGACGGGATCCGTCATCGGCGATGTAAAGCAGACCGGTCCCACGGGCTGGAATTCAATCGAAAACGCCCCGGTAAAAACTACGATCTCGTGTATGCGCTGCTCGTACCGCAGTTTGACCTTTTCCGCAGTCTATTTGAGCAGCGACGGTAATTTGTCTTCCACGCGACTGTAGAGAAATTCGCGGGTGGAATGCGCAGAGATCAAGGAGACCGTAATAGTGGTGATGAGCGTTGCTGCGAGCACGAACAGGCTGATCTTGCTTCGAAGGCTCCAGAAACGCGACTTCGGCAGGTACCGGTGCTGACCGTCTTTGACCGATGGATGTTTACCGCTGTCTTTGGACATTTTCAGATCCCTTTTTCGTCCGGCCTCCTATCAAAAACGAAACTCCAACCTGGCGAATAGCCGAAAATCGTCTCCATGTTCCGCGCTGGCTCGGGTCAGCGGCTTTGCGATTTCGAGGTAACCGTTGAGGGATTTCTTTAATTCGAAGCGCACGCCGGCGCCCGATGACGCCGCCGATTCGCGTTCCCAACCTCGATTCGACAACCGCTGCCACAACGCGCCGACATCGTAAAACGCGTAAAGTTGCTTCGGCGACAGCGGTCCGAGACGGAGCCTGGTGTGGTAGCGCAGTTCCATTTTCAAGGAGGCACCGCGGTCGCCGCTCAACTCCGCGGGAGCGAAACCCCGGCCCGTATGTGCTCCCCCAAAGACGAAGTATTCCGAAAACGGCAGTCGGTCGCGGGTGTACTGGCCCATGAGCTGCAACAGCAGACTCACGGTTGGCCTCAGCTCGGTGACGTAGGTGAGTTCCATCTCACTTTTCAAAAAATCTAGGTCGCGGTCCGGGTTCGAACCGCCCGGTGCGGTGAACTTTCCGGAGCCCAAGCCGTCGATGCCTTTGGTTATCTGCAGGAATCCGCGCAGCGCCGATTTCTTGTTCGAGCGGATGTAATCGCCTGCGAGCTTCACGGTGCGCAGCTTGTCCTCCCTCACTCGCGATCCGTTCTGTGCGACGTCCGAGTTGTACATTCCCAACCGGCCGCGCAACGCCAAGGATCGGCCACGCCGGCGCATCGCCGAGAACTCGTAGCCCAGCATGAAACGCTCGGCAGTGATCTCTGTCTCGGTGTCCTGCAGATCTCCTCCGGGTTCGACGTCGGCGTAGGAACCCGACACCAGCAAATGCTGTCCCTCGGATCCCACCGGCCATGCGCTCGCGGCGTAGATGCTGCGCAGCTCTTTTGAGTCTCCCGCCGTCCATAACCGCAGACCCACGTGTTCTTGGCGGCGGAACAACGAGTACCAATCGGCGGACAAATGGCCACGCAACGGCCCTAGGCGCTCGTTCCCGCGATTATCGACCCCGAGAGAAAAGCGGCGCTTCTTGGGTTTGACGATCGCGATCAGCTCATACGCCCCCAGATGATCGAGCGGGCGGATATTGTATCGCGTAGAGACGCCGGGAAGGTCATTCACAAGAAGGAGATACCGTTCCAGTTCTCGGCGGTGCAACGGCCGTGCCGCGCTGGCCTTCTCGAGATACCCCCGGATCAATGCCTCGTCGCCGGCGTCGCCGCTGATTTGGACGCGCTCAATGTGTCCTTCGGTGACTCGCACGCGGACGATCCCGAATCGGGGCCGCTGGGCAGCGAGGGCGACTTGCGCCAGCACATAACCGGCATTGCGGTACTGGTCGGCAATGGCGTCTACCATCTTCTGCAGCTGCTCCCGGGTAACGGATTGCCCGAGCAGGTGCCGATAACGAGGCAGAAAGCTCTTCGGGTCGAAGACCTGGGATCCGTCAAAGACGAGTCCACCGAGAACGAACGGTTCGTCCGATGCTGCACGGCCCTCCAAGCCTTGCAAGCCAAGCAGCAGAGTGCCGGCAACGGCGAGCGGGATGAGGCGGTGGGATTGGAGCGGGTTGTTAGCACCGACACAAAATCGCAACGGTATACGCCGGGCAACACAGCGCCGTCGCAGGCACCGCCAATTATGGGTGACGTCCTGAATTATTCCCACCTTGCCCCCCGACTTTCTGGGAAAGAC
>JBFGKR010000307.1:0-3280 GCA_041576575.1 Arenicellales bacterium
GGTGGCGCCGGGGCATCGATCCGTTTCGGAGCGTCCGGGGCGGTGGAGTATGCGTCTTCGAACCCCGGGCGTCGTCCATGACATGGACGGATTGCGGGTGCGAGCGCTCGGCCCGAATGAACGACGTCCGCGTAAAGAAGTCCGAGATCGCGCATAAGCCCCGTCCAGCCTCGACTGGGAATGCGTCTTCCAGGCCGAACTGCGCCCGCTTTCATGATTGCAAACAATTTGTTACCGTTACTTTTCCGCCATCTCGGCGCGATATGTTATGGTTTCTTCTCACCATCATGGTGCGCCACGCAGGTTGAATAACAGCATACACCGGAGGAGCATTATGTCGACCCTGCCGATTTCAAAATTATTTTCTGTTCTTATTCTCGGATTTTTACTGTTGCCTTACGGCGCCAACGCCGACGAATGCAAGAACCGCGGCGACCTCGATACGCGGTTTTGCGACGACGACGGCGACCTCGTCGCGGATACGCCGAAGGACGCAGGGCAATGGTTGGATCCCGATGTGTTGGTGTTTTCCTACACGCCGGTGGAGGATCCTTCGGTGTATGAGAACGTTTTTACGGAATTCATGAACTATCTGGCAGAAAAGACCGGTAAAACCGTCAAATGGTACGGAGCCGAATCCTATGCCGCACAAGTCGAGGCCATGCGCTCTGGACGTTTGCATGTGGCCGGTATATCTACGGGACCGACGGTGTTTGGGGTCAACCTTGCTGGCTACGTACCGTTCTCCATCATGTGCAAAGGCGACGGGACTTTCGGTTACAAGCTGCAACTGATTACGCACAAGGACAGCGATATCAAAGAAGTCAAGGACCTGAAAGGCCGCAAGGTCGCGCACGTTACACCTTCGTCGAACTCGGGGAACCAGGCACCGCGCGCGCTCTTCAAAAGCCTCGGAGTGACACCGGATGTCGATTATGAAGTCACGTACTCCGGGAAACACGACAACTCCATCATGGGCGTAGCCAATAAAGATTACGACGCCGCTCCCATTGCCTCCAGCGTGCTGGACCGCATGGTGACCAAGGAAGTGGTGAAGAAAGATGATTTGCGCATCATCTGGGAGTCGCAATCGTTCCCCACGACCTCTTACGGCTATGCGCACAGCCTGCATCCCGATCTGCAAAATAAGATCCGAGACGCGTTCTTGTCTTTCGACTGGAAGGGCAGCGGTCTGGAAAAGGAATTTGGCAAACAAGCCGACAAATTCTGCCCTATTACCTTCAACGAGCACTGGGCGCCGATCCGTTTGATACAGAAAGAGAACAAAGTGGTTTATAGCCAGGAGGCACTGCAGGCGCTGAAAGTCAAGAAAAAGAAGAAAAAGTAGCAACAACTCAAACCAGCGGGCGGCGTCGCGGACGGTGCCGCCCGCCAAATGGCTATGCTTTCGATCACCAAACTCGTCAAGGTTTATCCCGGCGGTGAGCGCGCATTGAGCGGTCTCGACTTGACGATCGACAAACCGCAGGTCGTCGCCATCATCGGGTCCTCAGGAGCGGGGAAGAGCACCTTGATCCGCTGCATCAACCGCCTGGTAGAGCCCACATCCGGCCGCATCGTGCTCAACGACTTAGAGGTCACCGCTCTATCGCGCCGCGGGCTTCGTCGCGCGCGCCGTCGTATGGGAATGATCTTTCAGGAATACAACCTGGTAGAGCGTTTGACGGTCATGGAAAATGCGCTTTCGGGTCGGCTTGGGTATGTCAATTTTTGGCAGGCCTATCGCCGCAAATACCCCCCGCAAGACATCGCCCGCGCCTTCGAGCTGCTGCATCGAGTCGGCCTGGACGGCTACCACAACACGCGCGCAGACGCGCTGTCCGGCGGCCAGCGGCAACGCGTCGGCATCGCCCGCGCGCTGATGCAGCAACCCGACCTGCTACTCGTCGACGAGCCCACCGCCAGCCTCGATCCGAAGACCGCGCGCCAAATTATGCGCTTGTTGTGCAAGCTCGCTCACGAAAACGGTACGCCCGCATTGGTCAATATACACGACGTGACCCTGGCCCAGGAGTTCGCAGATCGAATCGTGGGACTGGCCGATGGTGTGAATGCGTTCGACGGCGCCGCAAACGAACTGACACCCGATGTCCTGAACAACATTTACGGCGAAGAAGACTGGAGCAAGACCATCACTCGAACAGCAGCAGACGGTAAGGCCAGAAAAAAACAGGGCGTACTCGAACACGAGTCAGCGGCGGGATGAACACACAGGAATGGCACCCCCCTAAATTCATTGCAAGTCGCTCCGCTCGCTACGGATTTTTCCTCCTAGTCGCCGTTTACTTCGTCGTTTCCCTCACGCCCGGGCTGGTGCCCGTGGTGTCGCTGGAGATCGACTGGGGAAGGACGGGGGACGGCCTCTCCCGGGCAGCGGATATGTTCGCGCGCATGGTGCCCCCGGACTTCAGTCGCTTGGAGCTGCTCTACACGGGTGTACGCGAAAGCGTTCAAATGGCGCTCGCGGCAAGTTTCTTCGGCATGCTGTTGGCGATTCCTCTCGGGTTGATATCTGCGCGCAATCTGGTGCCGCTGCCCGTCTATCTGGTGGGCCGGTCTCTTCTCGGCGTCACGCGCACCTTCCACGAGGTGATCATCGCGATCTTTTTCGTAAAAATCTTCGGATTCGGACCACTCGCGGGGGTCCTTACCTTGATCGTCGCAAGCATGAGCTTTATCGGAAAAATGCTGGCCGAAGACATCGAGAACATGCCACCCGGACAACTCGAGGCGATCAAGGCTACCGGCGCCAGTTTTCCGAAGCTCCTGGTGTACGCGGTGCAGCCGCAGATGTTACCGCGCTACCTGGGCGTCTCCATCTACCGGCTCGACGCCAATATTCGCCATTCCACCGTAGTGGGTATCGTCGGCGCCGGCGGCATCGGGCAGGTGCTCGCGGCGAGCTTCTCCCGCTACGATTACGACTTCAGTCTCGCCATCCTGCTCACCATCGTCACACTGGTGTTCTTCGGTGAATTTTTCAGTAACTGGGTACGGGGACGACTGCGATGACCGTAGACGAGCACGCGCGCAGTTACCCCGAAGTTTGGAAGCGATTCACGCCGAGAGAGACGCTGGTCCGCTACCTCTGGTTTTCCACAGTCGCGTTCGTCGCGGTGTGGTCACTGCAACGGCTGGAGATCCCTTGGTTCTATTTCCTGGATGCGCATACGCAGGCCGGCGACCTATTAACCCGCATGGTCCCGCCCTATTGGCCCTATTTTAAAGAGGTGGCCGGTCCGCTCATAGAAACCGTGCA
>JBFGKR010000308.1:0-3279 GCA_041576575.1 Arenicellales bacterium
ACCGTCCGCTTCGCGGAGAAACCATTGCGCCACAGGGGGCCGCCCCGCGGCGTTCTGTACCAGCGCCGTGAGAGCATCCCGGTGATGCGCGGAGCTGCGGTTCAGTTGGCGCGCGAACGCCGCGTCTTGCGTCAGGGTGTCGGATACAAAGGAGAGATCCCCCGGGGCGGTGGCCACCCAACGCGCCTCTTTAATCCGCGCGCAGTGCTCCGTCTCCCGAGTCGAAGCCAACAACGCCAGCGGCGTACGCTGTTCTCGATCCAACAACCAAAGTTCAACGAAGTCCGCCGGCGCAAAAGGCAGCGCACCGGCGTGCTGCTCGATCTGTCGTATCAGACCCCTCGATGCGGACTCCACGTCGGCGACGTCCATGGTGGGGTCCACCGGAAAACGCTCGAACCCCATGTTTCGATTCCAGACACCTGCAACCAGGAATCTCCAAGATACGGGCTCCTGCCCCAAGCGCCCCCAGTTCAGCTCTCTGAAAGGGCGCCACAGCTGAATCTGCCAGTTGACGCCGTCGGCGGTCACGGCCCGATCTTCTTTAAATCGGATCATGTGCAAGGTTCCGCGAAAGGGCGAAAGTCGCCGCACGCTGTAGCATTCCACGTCAGTCTCCATGTTGCACCAGGAATTTTCGATGTTGACGGAGGGATCGGAGGGGTGGATGCGGGCCTATGCGGAGCACACGTGAATAGATTTCCAGTTTTTCGGTACACGCTCCGGGTCGCGCACAGAGCGCGGGCGCGTGTTGGAGACCCGAGCGGGGGCCGTGTGAACGCCAAGCCGGGTGTGAGCCTTGACGAGGGACATCGACCGAAATGCTTCCGGGGGCAATCAAGGCAGCGTCTTAAGTCGTTGACGTAATCGTGTGACGACCTGATCCACGAGCTCCTGGAGCGTGGGGTCCACAGCGTCGTAGAGAAACTCCACGTCGTCCAATTGCCGGTTGACCTCCTCTTTCGTGTTCAGGGTATCGACCTTGTCGAGAACGTCTTTCAGGTACGCGATGGTATCTGCCATCTCTTGTCCTCCCAATCCGCCGTGTGCCGCCGGCTTTCGTCGCCAAAAAAATCAGCAATTCTCGGTGCCACAAGCGTAATTGCTCGGCGGCTTCAGTACAATCGCAGGCATTCGTGACCAATCAGAAAATCATGCCCATGAGCGCTTTGATGTCGACTTTCACAGTCGCCGCAGTCGCCTACGCCCTGCTGCTGCTCTCGTTGTATTTTCTTCAGTCCAGCCTGATCTATTTTCCGCAGAGTCGGTTACAGACCCTTCCTAGCCAGATCGGACTGCAGTACGAAGACGTTTACTTCGATACCGACGACAACGAGCGCTTGCACGGCTGGTATATTCCCGCCTCGGATGCGCCGCTCACGATTCTATTTTTTCACGGCAACGCGGGTAACATTTCACACCGGCTCGACTCCCTGTCGATTTTTCACGAACTTGGGATGAACACCTTGATCTTTGACTACCGGGGTTTCGGCAACAGCCGGGGGTCCCCGAGCGAGAGCGGGACGTATCGTGACGCCCTGGCTGCATGGCAATTTTTGTTGAGCGAAAAAAACGAAAAGCCGCAACGCGTGGTCTTGTTCGGTCGTTCGATAGGAGGTGCTGTCGCTGCCTGGCTGGCGACGCGCGTGGATGCGCGGGCTCTAATACTGGAATCTACGTTTTCCTCACTCGCCGATCTCGGGTCTTTTCATTATCCATACCTGCCGGTTCGCTGGCTGTCGCGCTATCGCTACGACACCCGGTCGCTGCTCCCGGCAGTGTCTCTGCCGGTGCTTATCTGTCATAGCCGTGACGACGAAATCGTTCCGTTCGAGCACGCCAGGATACTCCTGGCCGCGGCAAATCCCCCAAAGCAGCTTCTCGAGCTGAAGGGGGGGCACAACGACGGTTTCCTGCTGACTAGGCAGGTATACGTCGAGGGTCTGCGCCAATTTCTTGCGACGCTGCATTAGACCGTGTGCCGCGCACAGCCGCAGAAACGAACGCTTCTGGAAGTGAAATGCGGTCAATTGAACCGTTGAACGACCAACGCGCCGCTCGGTATTCACCTCGGCTCCCTGTCCGGCTGCGGCTCGGCCTGGGCCGCCTGCGTTTACGCCGTGTGCGCTCCGCACCCACGACCGGGATAAGGAAGCCTAGAACGAGTTCGATTCCTGTTTTCCCGTTTCCAATCGCACGATCCCGGCGTCGTCACCCGGGGTCCCCGGTGCCGTATTCGGTTTGATTGCGTCCTATGGTTTTCAACTACTACCACCGGCTGAGTCAGCGTGATAAGCGAATCTATCGGCACAGCGATGAGGTGCAAGCGGTCGCGCTGCCGCACCCGGAGCGGCTCCACGCCACGGTCCATCGTTTGCCGGCCGCTCTTCAATGGCAAGATCCGCGGCGGGTGCAGCGTTTGTGCGGGCACATCGCGGACGGCATCACACGGCAGCTCGAAGCACCACCGGTACGGGTTTCGGTCCTGGCCGCGCGTCCCAGCAACGGCCGCGGCGAGCTGCACGGTCTGTACGAACCTGCGGACGAACGCAAACGCGCCCACATTACCGTGTGGATGCGAACCGCGAAAAAGCGGCAAGCGGTAGCTTTCAAAACCTTTTTGCGCACGCTGCTGCACGAATTATGCCATCATCTGGATTATGAATATTTCCACTTCTCCGAGTCCTTTCACACCGAGGGTTTCTACAAACGCGAATCGAGCTTGTTTTCTCAATTGACCGCGGAAATGCCTGAGCAGCAGACGCTGAATCTGTAGAAGTAACGATGACCATACCGGGCCACATTATCGATTTCTGGGAGCGCCGCTACCTAGACGACGACATCCCCTGGGATCGTGGTGACGTGAGTCCGGCGCTGGAGCACTGGTTGGGCAACGGTGCCGTGCCGCCTTGCCGCATACTCATCCCCGGCTGTGGGCGCGGCCATGAAGTGGTCGAACTCGCGCGGCGGGGCTTTGAAGTCGTGGGAGTGGACGTGGCACCAGCGGCGGTCGCCGAGCTGCAGCAGAGGTTGCGCGATCTTGGAGCCGAGGCTGACGTGGTGTGCGCCGATTTGCTGAATTGGATACCGGAACAGAAGTTCGATGCCATCTACGAGCAGACCTGTCTGTGCGCCATCGCACCCGAAGTGTGGCCCCGATACAGCCGACGGCTGCGCGACTGGCTGCACCCGGGTGGCTATCTGTTTGCCCTGTTCATGCAAACCGACTCCCCCGGAGGCCCGCCGTATCATTGCGAAATCGGCGCCATGCGCGCACTG
>JBFGKR010000309.1:0-3274 GCA_041576575.1 Arenicellales bacterium
CCTCATCAAAGAGGATGAACGTTTTGCCGTTCTCACGGACATCCTCGGAGACGAGGACCACCTGGGTGATATGGATTTCAAGGTGGCGGGTACGCCGGCAGGCGTGACCGCGCTACAAATGGACATCAAGATCGACGGCATAACGAGGGAGATCATGGAGGTTGCACTGGACCAGGCTCGGGAAGGAAGGATGGTCATCCTGAAGGAGATGGCGAAGGCGATCGAGGTGCCGAGACCGGAAATGTCGGAGTACGCACCCCGAATCATCACCGTGAAAATACCCGTGGAGAAGATCCGGGACGTCATTGGAAAAGGCGGCGCCACCGTGCGTTCCATCTCCGAGGAGACCGGCACCACCATAGACATCGGCGACGACGGAACGGTCAAGATTGCCTCGGTGGACAGCGCCGCCGGTCAAGAAGCACGCCGTCGCATTGAGGAGATTACCGCCGATGTGGAGGTTGGTAAGACCTACGAAGGACGAGTGGTAAAGCTCATGGACTTTGGCGCTTTTGTGAACATATTGCCGGGCCGGGACGGATTGGTGCACATCTCACAGATCTCGAACAAGCGAGTGGAAAACGTGAGCGACATGTTGTCGGAAGGGGACCTTATAAAGGTCAAAGTCTTGGAGGTCGATAAACAGGGGCGCATCCGCCTGAGCATGAAGGCGATCGACGACGCGGCGTAGTCGGCCTGCGTCATGTTTACGGCCGCGCACGCCTTCGTACACGACCCCGATGTGTGCGGAACGCGTGCGAATTCCAGGAAACGAAACTCAGTGCACATTTAGCAAGCAGGCTCCCTATAGGCATCGGGTCTGGACGGTGCGGCCTCAGTGCGAGGAATTGGTGCGTCTCCATGAAAGTTCTGCTGCAACGCGTCCAGTCTGCATCGGTAGCCGTAGCGGGGGAGTCCATCAGCAGCATCGGCCCCGGTTTGTTGTTGTTCGTCGGCTTTGGCCACGACGATGGCCCCGAAGTGCTCCGGCCCATGGCCGACAAAACCGTGCATCTGCGTATATTTCCGGATGACGAGGGCCGCATGAACCGCTCGCTCTTGCAGACGCGCGGCGACGTCTTGGCCGTGCCCCAATTCACTCTTTACGCGGACACAGAAAAAGGCAGGCGGCCGGCGTTTTCGCAGGCGATGGCTGCGGAGCGTGCCGCGGCTCTGTTCGAGCGTTTTCTCGAATTTCTCCGCATGACCGGCGTAAACAGGGTGGGGCAAGGCCGCTTCGGCACGTCGATGCAGGTTGCCCTCGTCAACGACGGCCCAGTGACACTAATGTTGGAGACATAAAAATATTATACGGGGATCCGTTTAGCTAAAATACCGCCGTTGCGAATGGCTCGCAGGAGGGAATCAATGAGTAAACGTGCCGGAGACCCCGGAAACCTGACGCCGAAAGACGCGCACGACATGCTGAAGCGGAACCCGCAGGCGGTACTGATCGACATTCGGTCCACCATGGAGCACCTGATGATTGGTCATCCGCGGGACGCGATACACATAGCCTGGCTGGATGAACCGGATTGGACCGAAAATCCGCGCTTCGTATCTCAGGTTCGCGAGGTCCTACTCGGAGGATTCCTCGGCGCGGACGAGGAAAATCCACCGACCGTGATCCTGATATGCCGAAGCGGCCGGCGTTCACAGGAGGCAGGTAAGGCGCTGATCGAGGCCGGAATCAAGAACGTCTACCACGTCGACTCCGGCTTTGAAGGACCTCTGGATGAAGACCACCACCGCAGCACCCGCGCTGGTTGGCGTTACGAGGGCCTGCCTTGGCAACAGTGCTAGAGGCAACCGGCAACGGACCCCGGGCGTTCCATCACGAAAAGACAAGGAGACTGCTGTCGGATCAGAATTCGCCGATGCAGTGCTGCGGTCCTCGGCGGACTAAATCGCGGGTGCGAAATCGACACGAAGCCCGCGGAAGTGCGCACGGTACCGGCGGACTCGGATGTCGCGCGTGAGCAGACGCGGCCCGGTACCCCCCCCGCGTGCCCGAGCAGTCTCCACTCCGGAGTTCGGTGTGTCCGTCACGGGCACCCATTTTCTTGTGCGGGAGTCAGTCGGGGCCGGCCCCGTTGGAAACGCGACAACACCCCGAACCAGTGGATGCGGAGGAGCGGCGGACGCCTAACCGCGGACTCGTCCTTGAGCGCCGCCTACCGGCCGATGCCGGCCGGGACACGCAACACACAGCAGCGCAATCATGCCCGCACCAGCTGCTCGCTGACATAATCTGAAATTCGGTGATCGAGCCAATAAATGGGTCGCCATATTGGACCGGAAACAAAACCCACGTGCCCGCCTTGGACACTTATTTCCAAAACAATATGCTCCGACAGTTCGTCTTCCCGCGGCAAAACACGCGGTGTCATGAGCGGATCGTCTAGGGACTGCACGATCAGGGTGTTAACCGCAACGTCGCGCAAGAACTGTCGACTGCTGCAACGCGTATAGTAGTCCTGCGCTCCGGCGAAGCCGTGCAACGGTGCGGTGACGTAGTCGTCAAAGGCCCAAAAAGTTCGAAGACTACGAAGACGCGCCAGATCCAGCGGCGCTGTTCGGCGAGAAAATTTCCTGATCGCGGATCTTCGCAGCATTTTCAGTAATCTCCACTGGTAGATGCGGGAGAGGCCCTGCTCCATGCGATGCGCTCCCTCGGCGAGCAAGAACGGTACCGAGATCGCTGCGGCCGCGTTGATTGATGACGCTGCGCTTCCGTCCGTTAACCATTTGAGCAACATATTTCCACCGAGAGAAAACCCAACGACGGCGATGGAAGTGTCGGGTTCCCGGCTGCGCAAACGAGTGACCACATAATTCAAGTCGGTCGTCTCTCCGGCGTGGTAGCCGCGGTCCAATCGGTTGGGCACACCGCTGCAACCGCGATGGTGCAGCACCACGGAACGAATTCTACGCCGCGCGAGGGCATCGGCGAGTCCGCGAATGTAATGGGACTGGGAGCAACCTTCCAAGCCGTGCAACAATACCGCTAGGGGGCCGGATGCGGGCGGTTCGTGCCAGTCGAGGTCGACGAAGTCGCCGTCCGGAAGTTCGATACGTTCACGGCGATAGTGCGGGCGTGGCGAGAGGCGAAAAAAATAGGGCCATAAGGTCTGGAAGTGCGGCCCCCGGCACCAGGCCGCGGCTCGAAAATCGGATTCGACGATCACCAATGCGAGCCCGACGCTGCGCCTGCCGCGGTGGTCTAAGCCAATTCCATTCGGCCCTTTTATATCATTTGCTTTTCGCGAATTTC
>JBFGKR010000310.1:0-3274 GCA_041576575.1 Arenicellales bacterium
AGCGTCAAGGGCGTGGAGCTGTATTTCCGCACTTCGCTGTCTCCCATACGTGTAGCGCTTTTTTCCGCGCGCTGCCTCCGCGGTAACCGCCGAATTCCCCCATATTGCGGATGACCCGGTGGCAGGGAATCAGGAAATGGATGGGATTGTGGGCTATCGCATTTGCGACAGCTCGGGCGGCGCGCGGCGCGTCAACGTGACACGCGATGTCCTGGTAAGAAACCAGCTGCGCCGGCGGTATCCGCAACAGCGCCTCCCAAACCTTTATCTGGAATTTAGTGCCTTTCACCAACATATACAGCGGTTGCCGTAGATCGCTCGCGGGTTTGAATATGCGTCGAAACACGTCGGCGGTCGCTGACAGGTCCTCACGTATATCGGCGCGAGGCCACAACTTTCGTAAATGATCGATGCCGCCTCGACGTCCCGTGTCGTCTACGAACAGCATTGTGCACAAACCGCGCGCGGTTGTCGCTATCAGCATTTCCCCGAACGGGGTGCGATGAAATCCAAAGCGAATGTCCAATCCGGCACCCATACCTTTGTACTCACCGGGAGTCATGGATTCGCATTCGACGTACAGTTCGTGTAGGCGGCTGACGCTCGACAGTCCGGCATCGTGGGCCGTTTCCAACGTGCTGGCGGCGTGGCGCAGGAGCCGCTTGGTGTGCTCGAGGGTCAGGAATTGCAGAAAACGCTTGGGGCTGATTCCCGCCCAACGGCTGAACAGCCTCTGAAGACGGCCCTCGCTCAACCCCAGATGCCGTGCGACCTGCCCAAGCGTGGGTTGAGCGTCACGGTGAAGTTCGATGTAGCGAATGGCGCATTCGATGCGTGCGTAATCGCTTGACTTTGTCGATTGATTCTCCATCGCCGTTGCAGTGTCGGCCTACGCGGCCGTGGTGGCAATCCGATTCTTGCTCAACTCCTCGGTTCCAGCATTCGGCGCAATTCCCGAAGGCGCTCGGGGGTGCCGACGTCGATCCAGACACCCGAATAATGCTCCCCGCTGACGAGGTCCCGTTCCGCGGCTTCCGCGATCACGGGGGCCAGGGCCAAAGCTTTCGCGGGCCGACTTTCAAACAGACTTTTGCTATAGAGGCCAATACCTGAGAAGGTCAGCCGTTGTCGCGCACACTCCTTGTCCCGGCATACCCTGTCGCCGTCCAGGCAGAAGTCACCGTCCGGATTGTGGGGCGGGTTGTCGACGAGTACCAGGTGGGCGAGTCCGGCAATACGACGTGGAAGCGCTTCGAATCGGTAGTCGGTCCAGATGTCGCCATTAACCACGACGAAGGTGTCGCTTCGCACCAGCGGCAGGGCTTTGATTATGCCGCCGGCGGTGTCCAGGACACCCTGGCTTTCGTCGGAATAGCGGATATGTACCCGGTAACGTGCGCCGTCTTCCAAAACATCCTTGATCAGCGCTCCCAGATGAGCATGGTTGATGACGACGTTTCTAATGCCCGCCCGGGCCAGGGCGCGTAGTAGGTACTCGATCAATGCCGAGTCGCCGACCCGGATTAAGGGTTTGGGCACGGTGTCGGTCAGGGGGCGTAATCTTTCCCCGCGGCCGGCGGCGAGAATGAAGGCGTCCACCGATTCAGCCATCCGGCGGTGCGCACTTCAACAGCAAAGAACGCAAAGGATACAGTTCGGGATACGCGGCGCATACGTCTACGAGGTAGCGATGGACTGTCGGTAAATCTTCGAGGAACGCCGATTTGCCGTCGCGGTAGTACAGGCGCGAGAAGATTCCCAACACTTTCAGATGTCGTTGCACTCCCATCCAGTCGAAATCTCGGAGGAACCGCTTCTCGTCGTATCCGATCGGCAAACCAGACTGCAGCGCCAGGTGGTAATAACCGAGCGCCCATTCTTCGACGCGTGGTTGCGGCCAACAGATGTAACAATCTCGAAGCAAGGACACCAGATCGTAGGTAATGGGACCCACAACCGCGTCCTGAAAATCCAGAATTCCGGGATTGTTGGTTTTGGTCACCATGAGGTTGCGGGAGTGATAATCCCGATGTACCCAAACCTGCGGTTGCGCCCTGGCGTTTTGACACAGCATCGTAAATGCGTGGTCCACAATGCGATGCTCGGAATTGCTCAAAACGCGATCGAGGTAGCGACCAAGATACCATTGTCTAAACAACTCCATCTCCTGCGTGAGCAGGTCGTCGTGGTAACGGGGAAATCCGTCGGGATCGGTATAGGTTCCCGTCTGCAATACGATCAGGGCGCCGAGGGCGTCTCCGTATAAGCGCTCGACGGATTCCGGCGTCAACGACTGGAGATAGGTTTGGGAGCCGAGGTCCGACAGCATGAGAAACCCCTGCTCGAGATCGGTGGATAAAATTTCTGGAACGTTTAGTCCGATATCGAGGAATCGCTGCGCCGTGTGAATGTACGGTCGCACATCCTCTTTCGCGGGAGGGGCGTCCATAACGATATACGAGGCGCCGTCCGCGCGCACGCGAAAATAACGGCGAAAACTGGCGTCGGATGACGCTACGGAGAGATCGAACCCGCTACGCCCCAGGACTCGCTCCACCCAACGGGTGAGGGTGTTCAACCTTTTATCCATTACCAGAGACACCTATAATCGCCCACAGAAACACGCGGCACGCCCGTATCCAAAGTGTGGATAAGCATTAAACACGATCACGCCGTGTACCAAAATGCCTTACAAAAAATATAAAGGTCTTTGATTCTATGCGATTTTGCTCCCCAAATGACAAGCGGTTCGCGGCGATCTCGTGCGCCTTTCGCACACTTGGTTTTGCCATCATGGGACTGACGTTCGCGGCTTCCCATACCAAAGAGGCGATCGCGGCGGAAGAAATTTGTGCGCCGGACGTGCTCACGCTGCCGCAGGCGGGGCCGCCGCCGGAGCAGCCGGGTGATCCGCTGCCGGTCGAGTTGGAGGCGGACGAAGTGGAATCGGTGAAGAAAGATACGGTTTCCATGAAGGGCAATGCGACCCTCAAGCGCGGTCGGCAGACTTTGTCGGCGGATCACATAACGTACCATCGACCGACGGACGAGATCGAGGCGAAGGGAAACGTGGTGTTGCACAGCCCGACCGGAGATCGTCTGCGTACGTCCGGGGTCAAAATGCAGGTGGAAACCTTCATCGGCGAAGCCGAGAATGCGGAATACCGACTTGCCGAACGTGATCGCATCCCCAAGGACGTCAATCAAGTATTCGTGAAGGCGCGGGGAACGGCGGACAAGATCTATTTTGATGGCCCCGATGTCATGCGGCTGG
>JBFGKR010000311.1:0-3266 GCA_041576575.1 Arenicellales bacterium
GTGTCGAGGGCCAGGACGACGTCTTTCTGACCGCCACCGATATGACCCTAGACCAGGCCATTGGCCAGGGGACGGCGAAGAATCTCAAGGTGCGCTTCAAGGACGTACCGATTTTTTACTTTCCGCGCGTGAGCTTTCCCATCAGCGACGAGCGCAAGTCCGGTTTCCTATTCCCGAGCATCGGCACGCAGGAGGGATCGGGATTGGTGTTGCAAACTCCTTATTATTGGAATATCGCACCGAACTACGATGCAACCTTTTATCCCCGCATCTATTCCGACAGGGGCGTCCAAGTCGGCGCTGAGTTCCGCTACCTGCGACCGAGCGCCGAAGGGTTGTTGTACGGAGAGTACATGCCCTCAGATTCAAACTTCGACGACGACGACCGCGGCGCCTTCACCGTCAAGCATTGGCAGCAGCTGACACCGCGCTGGCGCTCCAGGGTGGATGTTCAGTGGGTGTCCGACGATCAGTATTTCGACGATTTTAGCAACGACATACAGATTTCGAGCACGACTTTTTTGCCCCAAATCGCGGAGGCGGTATACACCGGTGACCTGTGGAACTTTGAGGCACGCTTGTTCGCCTACCAGACGGTCGACGAATTGATTCCGGAGTCACGAGAGCCCTACGATCGGCTCCCGCAGTTGCGCGCCATAAGCAAATTCCCCAAAGGGCCCTATGGCTTGCGCTACCGCATAGAGACAGAGCTGGTAAACTTCCAACAAAAAGAACTGGTGGACGGCTGGCGCTGGGACATCACGCCGTCGGTGCGTCTGCCCATCGAAAATTTCTGGGGTTATGTCACTCCCAAGGTTGCGCTGCGGCACACGAGCTACAGCCTTTCGGACGTCGCCGAAGACCAGGACGACAGACCTTCGCGCACGGTGCCGGTGTTCAGCGTCAATTCCGGTGTGTTTTTCGAGCGCGTTACTTCATGGCGTGGGACTCCTGCAATCCAGACTCTGGAACCGCGCATCTTTTATCTTTACATACCCGAAGACAATCAGGACGACCTGCCAATATTCGATACCGGACCTCTAAATCTCAACAACTTCGGAAATATATTCAGTGAGAGCCGCTTTTTCGGTCGCGACCGGGTGGGCGACACCAACCAAGTCACGCTGGCCTTGACCAGTCGCCTCATCGACGCCGAGACCGGAACGGAGTGGATGCAGGGAAGTATCGGCCAGATATTTTTTCTCGAAGACCGCGACGTGAACCTCGCTCCAGATCAGGTTCTCACGGAAGATACCTCCGACATTCTTGCTCAGGCCCTCGGCAGACTTAACGAGAACTGGGGCGTGTACGCTTATCTTCAATACGACGACGATGAATCCGAAGTGCGCGAGGCGAAATTTGATCTTCGTTACAGAAGGGGGCCTCGTAAATTCATGGATTTCGGTTATCGCTTTTCCCGCGACCGGTTGGAGCAGATTACGCTGTTTGCGGGGTGGCCGTTGGGCAGTCCGCGCTGGCACGCCACCCTCGATGAGCGATATTCGCTGCGCGACGACGAAAATCTGGAGACGCGGCTCGGCGTCGAGTATGATGCGTGCTGCTGGAAACTTCGGAGCTTTATTCAGTCGCGTAAAGACAGAAATTCAGACTTTAGAACCGCGTTCATCGTGGAACTGGAGTTAACGGGTCTCGCGCGAATCAGTTCGGGCCTATAATCCCGGGTTTTCAATGCAGAAGTACAACAAGGCCCACGACAGTGGGCCTTTTTCTTGAAGTGAGTTGAGACCGCATTATGTTTAGATTCAAACCTTCATTGGTGTTCGCCGCATCGATCTTTTTCTCCATGTCTATGACCGCGGCGCATTCCAGACAGATCGATCGCATCATAGCCGTCGTTAACGATGATGTGATCACCCAATCGGAGTTCCAAAGCCAGTTGCAGCGCATTAAGCAGGACTTGCGCGCACGAAACGCCCAGATGCCGCCTACGAATGTCTTCAATCGCCAGGTACTGGAGCGCATGGTAACGGACAAAATTCAATTGCAGCTCGCCAAGCGGCTGGGTATTTCCGTGCCTGAAGACGCGGTGGATGCGGCGCTGCGCGAGTTGGCGGCTCGCAATGATCTGAGCTTGGCCGAGTTGCAACGAACCTTGGCGGCTGAGGGCGTGCCGTACGAAACTTTTCGCGAAAACATTAAAACCCAACTAATTATCCGCCGTCTCGTGGACCGTGAAGTGGTGAGCCGTATCGCGGTCACGGAAGACGAAATCGACGGATACGTGAGAACTCAGAGCCGCCAATCGGGCGGTTCCACGGAATACAACCTCTCCCACATCCTGATTGGCGTGCCGGAGTCCGCAGCTACCGAGACTATCAGCGGACAACGTAAAAAAGCGGAGGAGGTTTTAGCGCGAATCAAGAAAGGGATGGAGTTTGAACAGGCCGCAATCGCCTACTCGCAAGCGTCGAACGCGCTTGAGGGTGGATCACTGGGTTGGCGTACAATGGGGCAGTTACCGGAGTTATTCGTGGAATCGATCCGTAACTTGCAGTCCGGTCAGGTGAGCGAGGTTCTGCAAAGTCCGAATGGATTTCATATTCTCAAGGTAAACGGCAAACGCGGTGGAGCACACCATACGGTGGAACAGACCAAGGTGCGCCATATCCTTATCAAGAGCGACCAATTCTTGTCTCCCACGGAAGCCGAGCAGCGCATAGGCCGGGTACGGCGCAGAATCTTGGCCGGTGAGGATTTTGCTGAATTGGCCCGCACGCTTTCGGACGACCCGGTGTCGAGTGTTAACGGCGGAGATTTGGGTTGGGTGAATCCCGGAGAAACGGTCGAGGCTTTCGAGAGGGCCATGCGTGCACTGCCGAAGGGTGCGCTCAGCGAACCGATCAGCACTCCTTATGGGGTACATTTGATCCAAGTTCTGGATCGTCGGGAAGTGGACGTAAGTGACACGGCGAGTCGCAACGACGCTCTGAACCAAATCCGCGCGCGCAAGTCGGACGAGAGCTACGAACGATGGGTGCGGCGTCTGCGGGATGAAGCCTATGTGGAATACAAGGTCAACGAGTTGTGACGAATTGAGTTGAGGCAGCTCGGGGCGCAAGCGCGCCCCGAGCGGTAAGGTTAAATGTTATAGCCGCGCTCGTCGTGCAAGACGATATCGAGTCCTTCGGTTTCGTGTTCGTCGGTCACACGCAACCCAACGATTGCGTCGACGATTTTCAACAAGATCAAGGTGACAATGACGTCGTAGACGATGGTGGCGATGACGCCGATAAATTGCTTGACCA
>JBFGKR010000312.1:0-3257 GCA_041576575.1 Arenicellales bacterium
GCAGGCCCTCGTAATCAGCCACGATCAGAGTATGTTGAATCGAGTAAAGGCCTCCATTGAGCGCTTACTACCGACCCTGGAACGCGCGTCCATCGTGCGTGCCTCGCTGACGGCGCACGGGGCGCTGATCCGCGTCCGCAACCTTTCCGAGGCGGCGGATGTAGTCAACCGCGTCGCGCCGGAACACCTGGAGCTGCTCATGCGGGAGCCGCGCGTCTTCATGGACGGTGTACGCCATGCCGGGGCTATATTCGTGGGGCGACACAGCGCCGAAGCACTGGGCGATTACTGCGCCGGACCCAATCACGTGTTACCGACGGCGGGAACCGCGCGCTTCAGTTCACCTCTGGGAGTGTATGATTTCCAGAAGCGAACCAGTATCATCCAATGTTCAGAGCGTGGCGCGGCCGAGTTGGCGAAAACTGCTTCGGTGCTCGCTCGATGCGAGCGACTGCACGCTCACGCCCGTTCCGCTGAATACAGAATGCAATCGCATACAGACTCGTCGACCGGCAAGCCACGTGACCGATCCAAATCCTAAATCCCCCGGCGGCAGGGCGAGGACTTGGGTCCGCAGTGCGATACGGTCCATGGAGGCATATCCGGTGGCGGACGCCGAAGGGATGATCAAGCTGGACGCCATGGAGAGTCCGTATCAATGGCCGGACGCCATGGTGAAAACGTGGATGCGGCATCTTTATTCTTTGGAGCTGAACCGGTATCCCGATCCCCATGCCGTCAAACTGCTGCGTCGCATTCGGAGAGTGGGCCTTGTCTCGGACGCGGCTTCGGTGATGTTCGGAAACGGATCCGACGAGTTGATACAAATCGTGATGTTGGCCGTTGGCGGGCACGGCCGCACCGTCATGGCGCCGATACCGACATTCGTGATGTATGAAACCATCGCGCGCATGACCGATACCCAGTTTGTCGGCGTACCGCTGCGTGGCGATTTTTCCCTCGACATAGAGGCCATGATTGCCGGTGTGCGCAAACATGATCCAGCCGCAGTGTTTGTCGCTTATCCCAACAATCCGACGGCGAATCTGTTCGACCGTGATGCGGTCCATGCGCTGATTTCTGAGACCAACGGAGTCGTGGTGATCGACGAGGCGTACCACATTTTCTCCGACGAGACTTTCATGGATGAGCTCACCCGCTTCGACAACCTGCTGGTATTGCGCACCTTGTCGAAATTGGGCCTTGCTGGGCTCCGCTTAGGCTATTTGGCGGGACCCAAAGAGTGGCTCGACCAGTTTCAAAAAGTCCGGCTGCCTTACAATATCAATGTCTTGACCCAGCTGACCGCCGATTTTGCCCTTCGGCACTATGACGTCTTCGAGGAACAGGCAAACAGAATTCGCCAGGAACGCGCCCGTGTTCTGAAGATCTTGGACAGCCTTGATCAATTGACCCCATACCCGAGCGACACAAATTTCGTTATATTCCGGTGCAGTACATGTGACGCCAATAAAGTGTTCGACGGATTGCTTCAAAATAAGATACTGATCAAGAATCTAAACCAGTCCGGAACCTTGCTGCAGGGCTGCCTGCGGGCGACTATTGGCAAACCGCACGAGAACGACAGTTTTTTGAGTACACTGAGCTTGTTGGCACACGTAGAGTATTGAAATCGCCGGACTGCGGTTCAAACCAATTGTCTACTTTGTATACGATTCATGTCTAAACGCGCGGCGCAAGTCAGCCGGAACACAAAAGAAACTCGGATTACCGTGAAGTTGGATCTGGACGGCAAGGGACGGGGATCGATCAATACCGGTATCCCGTTCCTCGAGCACATGCTGGACCAGGTGCGGCGACACGGATGCTTGGACCTGGATATTCAGGCCCAGGGAGACCTGCACATCGATGCCCATCATACGGTTGAGGATATCGGCATCGTTTTCGGTCAAGCCTTCGCTCGCGCCGTGGGCGACAAAAAGGGTATCCGCAGATACGGCCATTCGTACGTACCTCTGGATGAGGCGCTGAGCCGGGTTGTCGTGGATCTCTCCGGTCGCCCTGGGCTCGAGTACGAGGTTCGCTACCCTCGAGCGCGAATCGGCGACTTCGATGTAGACTTGATTCATGAGTTCTTCCAGGGCTTCGTCAACCATGCTTCGGTGACCGTCCACGTGGACGCCATGCGCGGTCGAAATGCGCATCATATTGCAGAAACCATATTCAAAGCATTCGGCAGAGCTTTGCGGATGGCCGTTGAATTCGATCGTGGAATCGGTGATTCGCTCCCGTCCACCAAGGGTGCGCTGTAGAAAATCGGTTCACGCGTCTCCAAAGATCCAATACTTCTTCGACGACCATGACTTACGTTGCAGTGGTTGACTTCGGGACCGGCAATCTGCGGTCCGTGTCCAAAGCGATCGAACACGTGGCCCCGGGCGTGCGGGTTGTGGTGACGGACGACGCGGAGGCGATTCATTCCGCGGACCACGTCGTCTTTCCGGGGCAAGGCGCGATCGGAACGTGTATCAGCGCCATCGATGATAAAGGATTGCGCGAAGCGTTGATGGAGGCGCTGCGGACTAAGCCGTTTCTAGGATTATGCCTCGGTCTGCAGGTGCTCTATCGACACAGCGAGGAGCACAACGGCATCGATTGTCTGGGTGTGCTCGAGGGCGAGGTCAAACATTTAACCAACCTCGGTGATCTTGACGGCTGGCCTGGCGAGCTCAAGATCCCACATATGGGCTGGAATACGGTTCGCCAAAGTCGCCCGCATCCCCTATGGTCGGGGATCGTGCAGGACGCACGATTCTATTTTGTGCACAGCTACTGCGCGGTCGGAGAACGCAACGAGGAAATATGGGGGATCACCGAGTATGGAGGAGTGTTTACCTCCGCTGCCGGCCGCGACAACTTGTTCGCCGTCCAATTTCACCCGGAAAAAAGTCAGCGTGACGGTTTGACGCTGCTCAAGAATTTCGTTTATTGGGACGGAACTTGTTGACCTACTAACTCTTAGTCGGATGCTACGTCATGTTGTTGATTCCAGCGATTGATATCAAAGAGGGTAAATGTGTGCGTTTGCGGCAAGGTCGAATGGACGACACCACCGTATTTGCCGACGATCCATTAGACGCGGCGGTGCGATGGGTGGACGCGGGGGCAAAACGACTGCACATCATAGACTTAGACGGCGCTTCGGCCGGTAAGCCGATGAACTTGCCCGTCGTAAAGCGCATCGCCGAGTCGTTTCCTGAAATACCCATTCAGATAGGCGGCGGCGTTCGCGACGA
>JBFGKR010000313.1:0-3238 GCA_041576575.1 Arenicellales bacterium
ATTCTTTCCACCGCAGTTGTTCGAGATCCCTTCTCTGGACTTGCTGGAGGGCGAGGTGTTCGGCCCCATCCTGCATGTGGTACGTTTTTCCGCAGATAAGCTCGCCTCCGTGGTAGGCGCCATCAACTCGACGGGATATGGACTAACCTTGGGTATCCACAGCCGCATCAACGAAACCGTCGATTACATCGTCCGGCATGCGCGGGTCGGCAATGTCTACGTCAACCGAAATATGATCGGTGCCGTGGTCGGCGTGCAGCCCTTCGGGGGGGAAGGGATGTCAGGGACCGGGCCAAAGGCCGGCGGCCCCGATTACCTCAGACCCTTTTTGACGGAACGAACGCTGTGCAACAACATTGCGGCGGTGGGCGGCGACCCGACACTGTTGTCAATGTCCGAATAGCCGCGTAGTTCACCCGCATCGCACAGTGGACCGTGAAGTGAGGGTCGCGCGTTTCTCGCCGCAAACGCCGCGCGCCGAGAAACGCGCAGTCGGCCCGAAAAAGGATGAATCAGCTCCGCGCACGGTGCGCGACGCTTGGCGCACCCGTCGACGCCTGTCCCCGCCCTGGCACGGCGCCGAAGGCCTAGTTCGGCGCCTCACGCAACTCCTCAATGGGCCTTTGCGGTGTGCTCGAGCACCGCCGCGTCCCACCGCCCGTTTCCTTCTCGCGCACCACGCGTCCGTGGCGCAGCTTGCGGACTAGGGTCGGGTGCGACGACGGGCTTCCTTCTGCTGTTCGGTTCCGAACAACCCCGCCAGCGCTCCGAGTTCCTCGCCCAGAAGCTGCACCATGTCGTCCACGGACAGTATCCCCACCAAGGATCGGTCGCGGTCAACTACGGGCACCCGCCGTACTCCGTGACCGCGCATACGGCGGATGACGTCCCACAGGGAGTCCGACTCGTTGGCCGTCAACAGGTCTCGACTCATAACGTCACCCGCGGTTACGCTCTGCGTCTCTACACCCTCGGCCAACACCTCTATTACTAAATCGCGGTCGGTCACCATGCCGATGGGGGTGTTTTTACCGGCTTTGTCGTCCACGACCACCAGGGTTCCGACGTGATACTCCCGCATCAACCGGGCAACCTCCGATATCGACATCTCGGGAGTCGCAATTACAACGTCTCGTACGCACACTGCACCCGCTGTCATGGAAATCTCTCCTTTGTACACGGTCTCGAATTTTGGGTGTAATTGCGAAACGAATCGTTGACTTACGTCAAGTCAACTCGGGAAGCGCCTCGCATTTTTACAACCACAAGGCCGCATCGTGACTTCGAACTTGAATCGGCGCGGCGGTGACCACAATGCGCAACCCAATGATGCCCAGGCAGTGTATGTACTACAGGGTAGCTCCGGGCTCTTTCAAGCCATATTCGCCAAGCTCTCGAATCAGAAAAGCGTATGCTTCATCCACGGAATCGGTTCGCAGAAACAACCTTAGGTCGTTCTCGTCGATACTTTGGTGTTTCACTAGGGCATCAAAATTGATGATCTCGTTCCAATATTCGTTGCCGAAAAGCACGCACGGCAAATGCTTCCGTATCTTCCGGGTCTGCAGAAGGGTCAAAATCTCAAACAGCTCGTCCAGGGTGCCAAATCCTCCCGGAAAAAAGATCACGGCCTTGGCGAGATACGCGAACCAGAACTTGCGCATGAAGAAATAATGGAATTCAAAAGACAGCTCACGCGTTATGTGGGGGCTGCCTGCTTCCTCTTGTGGCAGAGAGATCGACAATCCCACGTTGAGGCCTTTGGCCTCGGAAGCACCCTGATTGGCGGCCTGCATGATCCCCGGACCGCCACCGGTACAGACCACAAAGCGCCGTTGATCGCCCGTGAGCTGCTTGGACCATTTGGTGAGACGAAAAGCTAGCTCCCTGGCCGCCTCGTAATATTTCGACTGCCCCAGCCTGAGCTGCGCCGCCGCCAAGTCACCGCCGGATTTTTTTGCGTCCTCGAGCTCCGCCTCGGCTTGTTTTTTAGAGACGATGCGGGCAGACCCCATGAACACAATCGTATCGTCGATGTTGTAATGTTCGAATCGGCTATTGGGCTCCAAATATTCCGCAAGTATTCTCAGCGGACGCGCTTCCCGACTGTCCAAAAAGCGCAGGTTACTGTAGGCCTTGGTCTTGCCTTGACTCGGTCCCTTCATTCGGTACATCCCGGATCAGTTGCGAACGCGCAGTTTACTAAAAAACCCGCACCCGCTCGCAAATTGAGTTTGTGCGGCCTGGACCCCGGCCGCAAAGTTTGTGGTGTCGCGTAATTCAAACGGTGTCGTACGTGGTGCCCGATACCGAGGCCAGCGATTATCGCAGCGATTGCCGGTCGCACATTCACCGACTTACCCGTCCCACTACCCACAGGCGGCCTGTAGGCGCTGCGGAGTGCGGCCGCCCAATCGCTTCATCTTCGTGGGAAAGCCTTGGCGCACCCTGCGTTCCAGCGTTCCAGCGAGCGCAGCGGCTTTGACTCAAGCCTTATTTTTCGATTGCGACGACAACTGACAAGCGAGACCCGCACCCGTAATCCAAATCATAGCTGGCTCTACTGCGAAGAGTCATCCCGATTACCGCCAGACACGTAGCAATTACGCTTGTTTGGTCGGGACCCGGTACGCTTTATCGCACAACAATTGACCTCGTGAAGGAATAAACGCACGATTGGCCAAGTGAACGACCAATAGAATACGGAGCTGAAGATGAAAATCTTGAAACAAGTGCTGGTTTGGTCCCTGATCGTTGATGTGGCCCTGGTGGGCGTTGCGGGAACGGCCAGCGCCGGGATCATCGATGCGGACGACGCTTTCAAAAAGGAACCGGCGACCACCCGTAGTGCTCGGGTCGACAGGACCTTGACGGAAGCCATCGTGATTCAACGGCTGATAACGTGGGGAGTGGATCCGTCAACGGCAACGCGCCGCGTCGGTGCCTTGACCGATGACGAATTCCAAGAGCTGGCGCGTGGTATAGATGCACTGCCGCCTGCGGCAGCCGGTCTTCTCGAAGTCGTCGGCATCACGTTTGTCGTGCTGCTGATTCTGGAGCTGGTTGGAGTTATAGATATTTTCAAGCGAATCTAATGCACTCCAGACCGCTCCGAAGAATCATAGCACCCTTGACCATGGCGCTGCTGCTTCAAGGCTGTGCCGGGACGGTTGTCCGGTACGACAATGTCGACGCGGATGTCGAGCTCGCGAACACGCCGTTTTTTCCCCAGTCCGAC
>JBFGKR010000314.1:0-3213 GCA_041576575.1 Arenicellales bacterium
CAATAGAAGAAAAAACCGAATGTTTCTGCGGACGAAAAGTCATCATAGCTATTGACCCAAACGGCGTGTGCCCACGCAAGACTCAGTAGCACAATGAATATTGTTTCCTTGAAGTGCTTCATAGACTATACCGATCAAATCTAATGCACCCGGCAATTGTATGTCCCGGCGCGTCGCAGTCGCACAATAAAGTACGAATTACGTTTAGAATTTCAAGCATCCCGTTCATAACCTCATCATCAATACTGGTGCCAGACCTAATTTGTGACCTGTACGTCGCCGCAGGAATCGGAAACAGGACATCGCGGCGGTGGACCCGGCGGAGATCTCGAACAAGGCGGTGGCCCCTGGCATCAGCGAGTGGAGTTAGGTCCGGGAACGGGCGTGCGGCACGTCCGCCCGACGGCGGAGGACTTCGCAGAGGGCTGCGTATGGGGCAGCGACCCCAAGCGCCTCGCGGCGCTGGACACCAGCGGCGTGGCGCTGGCGGCGATCCAGGGTCCGCCCGGGAGTTGCAGCGGAGGGATGCCGAAATAGAGCACAAACACGCCCGCATCACGGCACTGGAGACGGAACTCGCTAGGCTCAGGGAGACGGTGGACGCCGCGGCGACGGTCAACAATAGCGTATCGGCGAAATAGAGCGGACGAGAATCAACCGCCGGGCGCCGCGTCAACAGTCGCCCGGCAGGGCTGCGTCGCTTGCAGATGCTCTTATCCGCGCAACGCCTTTTTCTAGCGCCTCACTTGTGCGAATAAATCGGCGTAGGCATCCGCCTGTTTGTGCGGCGCGAAGTCTTTGGCCGCGATGCCGCGGCAAAGCTGCGCCGCCGCCGGAAGCACCGCCGGCTCCTTGATCAGGCGCAGCAGGGTAGCGCCTAACTCACTGACGCTGTACGCAGGCACTAAGTAACCGCAGCCTTGGCTCAGTATTTCCGACATGCCGCCCACATCGAAGGAGAGCACCGGCGTGCCGCACGCCAGCGACTCCAACATCGTGTTCGGCAGATTGTCGTACAAAGAAGGCAGCACAAACACATCCGCCGCGCTGTAGGCAGCGACCATTTGGTCAACCTCTTTTATAAACCCAAGATTTTGCACCGGCAGTCCGGCGTCAACCAGCCGCGGATCGGGCACGCCCAGCGTCAAGATCAATATCTTTCCGGCGTCGCAGAAGGAACGAAAACAAGGATCCGATCGACATTCCTCCAGCGCCTCCAACAGAAGCGCAAAACCTTTCCTCTTTTCGCTGCCGTCGTGGGCGGCGAACAGCATGACAAAACATTCTTCCGTCAAACCCAATTGCCTCCTGGCACGCGTCTGGTCTAGCGGGCTGAACCGTTCCAGATCAAGAGAGTTGTAAATCACGCGGACTTGCCGATCGGCAAAAAACCTGCTGTCGCGGGCGAGCTGCGCTAACCAGCCGCTGGGAGTAACGCCCACCAATTCGACAGTCGAAAAAATGCGCAGCCGCCTGTTGAGCTGCGTGTGGGCAATGTACAAGGGGTCAAAGCGCAACTGACTGCACGGTGCACAGTCGTTGCGGTATCTCGTACAATCAAAGCTGTAGTGGCATCCACCCGTAAACGCCCGCATGTCGTGCATGGTCCAAACAATGGGAACGCCGGACACCGCCAAATGTTGAAAATCCTTGTAGCTAAAGAACTTGTCGACCCAATGTAGATTGATCACGTCGTAGTCGGTCCAGTCTATTTGCGGCGCAGCGGTGCCTTTTGCTGTTACCGAGAACATGGTGTTGGAGATCGAGGTCCGATTCTTCCCGACGTAGTACTTCTCCACCGCCTTTTCAATTAACGAGTAGCCGGCCTTGCTTGGCCACAATTTTGTATTCTCGCTTTCCCATGGTTGCGCGACGTACATGTCCACGTCGGCGCGATCCGACTCCCGCAAGGCATTAAACAGGCGGTACGCTGCTCGCCCGGCACCGCCGATATTGTCGAAGCTGCTGAGTATCGCGACACGCGCTCTTTTCGTGGCCATCTCGGGCGCGCTTTCTAGTTCGACTTCATAGGCAGGCGGCTCCGTGCACATCGAATGCGGAGTGTTTGCTTGGCGTACGCCGGGATATAGTGCCGTACTCAAGGGACAATGCCCCCGAAGTGAGCGCGACTATCAACACGCCGGTTCCACGGTCCGTGGACGTGCGACGGCGAAACAGCAATTCCCGCATACGGAAAGTTTGGTGCGGTAGATCCGGGTGGTCGTAACGCCCGAATTCAGCCGGATGGGGCGGCGGGCCGCTAGGCACTCGTTTTGTCGTCACGGGATCGGCCGACTGCCGCGGCATGCAAGTTGAGTTCCAGCTTGTTCGCTGAATGCGCCGGCTTGCGCGCCAGGCCGACCGCGAGGCGGGTGGGCGCGAGAAATGTCGGCCGGGCCTCACGATGCCCCAGACAGGCGTGACGGCCATGCGCCGTAATACAATCCGACAAATGCGGCTCCCGGCACGGTCCAGTTACGATTTTGATTTCCGCATCGTCTTCGGCATACTCTGAATTGCACAGTATCCTGAATAGATTTCCCGGCCACATCATACCGCCGCTCCGCAGGTCGCCGCCATGCCCCCGACTTTGACCACGAACTTGTCCAGCAAACCCTCCATATCGGTAATTATGATCGATGGCTCGTTCCGCGAGAACGCGTTTTCAGCGGACACTATGTCGGGACAGGAGCTCCCGTCCGAAAGCTATGAAATCATTTGGGTGGAATTCTACCAAAGGGCGCACCCGGCCCCGGTCAATCTTCCGAAGGTAAAGGTGATCTGCCTGGATCACCCGGCCGACACGACATACCATTCGTCGGTTTGTTTCAATGCGGGAATCCGCGCGGCGCAAGGCGACATCGTAGTAGTCACGGACGCCGATCAGATTTTTCCCACCGATTTCCTTGGGCGCGTAGAGAAGATACACGTCGAGTCCGCGGAGCTGGTCAGCTACGCCTATCGCTACGACGAGCCCCATCGAGGCGCACTGAACAACCATACGGTCGAACACTTAGAGCAAACCTGCGTTTACAAGAACACGCTCAATTACGGCGCCTGTATGTCGGTAAGAAAGCGATGGCTCGAGAAGATCAACGGATACGAGGAGCATGAAATTTTTGCGACCGGATTTCACGCCAATGGATTGGACATCTACACCCGATTTAGAAACCTGGGTCTACCCATTCAATGGCATCCAGAACTGAAGGTGTA
>JBFGKR010000315.1:0-3211 GCA_041576575.1 Arenicellales bacterium
GCGTTCGGCGTCGACCTCGCCGTGCGCATCGATGGCAAATACGGGGGGGGTGCGCGGCTGCAGGGTGAGGACATCCAGGGTCACCGCGCCCCCCAACAAGCGAGCGCCGATGCCTTCACCGGTAATGGATTTCTCGGTGAAGCGCAACGCGCCGCGAATGCTTTCCACGGCCACCCCGTTCGGCCATTGCAGCGCGCCTCCTTGGGTGCGAAACATACCGTCGACTCGAGACGTCCTGAGTTCAGACAAGGGAAGCGTCAAGTTCAACTCCAGCTCGCCGTCGCCGAAGCCGGCGATCTCCATGGCGTCGTTGCCGGACTTTTTGACCAGGGGGCCCCGGCGAAGAAAGTCGACAACGTCGCTCACCTTCGCATCCAGCATCGCCGTCAGCTTCAACAATCGCTGTCTCTGATAAAGATTCTCGCCGTGCCCCGAGACGCCGCGTATGCGCGATCCCATGACCTGCCCTTTCGCTGCGGATACGCGCAGCCCGGCGTTGTGAAAAGTGATGTCGGCCTGAAGATCAGAAATGAGCGGCCAATCGTCGGCGTAGTCGAAAACGGCGTCCTGGACCTTGAAGCTGGCGACGAATTCGCCTTCTCCCCCGGAAAAGGCGGACCGACCCGCGGGTCCCCGCCAACGGATCTTTCCGTCCGCCGCCCGCCCCGAAACCAGGGCTCGGTTCAACCAACGCACGGTCTTCGCCGGCGTATTGAACGGCAGGTAACTGGGTACACGAGAGATGTCGGCACGAGGTACTTCGGCGGATAAATCCAAACCGACGCCCGACGCGGAGATTTCGACACGTCCTCCGCCGTTGGTAAGCTCAACGTCGTCGTTCCGGGCTTGGATCTGCTCCAGCTCAATCGTCCAGCCCTCGCCCGATCGGGACCACGCAGCGTTGGCACGCATTGTCGGAAAAACGATAGGCGCGGCAAACCAGCGTGGGAAATGCATTGCCGCACCGACGCCGCGCAGCCGAACCCGACCCGACGCCCGCTCCGCGGAAAGTTTTCCTTCTATCCCTCGCAAGCCCGGCCACACGCCCACGGGCTCCGTCGTCAGCTGGGCAAATTCCGCCTCCAGTTTCCAGCCTTCGGGGCGCGCGAGGGGCCCGTTGAACCCGAACTCTATATCGTGAAGATCGCCCCGCGGGTTCGCGGCGCGCAGTTGACGGATTGCATCGAGGTCGTCGGAGAACGCGTCGGAGAACGCCGATATCGCACGCGCCAGCGTTTGCATGTCGAGATGGCCGAGGCGCAGGGTGGTCCGCTCCCCGGATTTCCGCAGTTCGATGTCTTCCAGCGACAGCTCCACGCCTTGCGCGGTGAGCAGCGGATCGCGCACGGCCATAGACCATCCGTCCTCTTGCCACCGCCAGTTCACATCTGCAGACAAGACGTCGATGCGTCGCAACGGACCGCCCTTGTGCAAAAATAATTCCACGTCTTTGAGCGCGGTGCGGGCGTGCGCTTCGGCCAGCTTTCCAGCCCGCCAAGTGGTCGTGACGCGGGCATCCAACAGGCCACGATCGAGATTGGGGATCAACTCGGAGATCGCCGTCGGCGCGTTGCCGAGATTTACGCTGTCGAAATGCACCTCAATGCCCCCTTCCCAATGGGAGCGCAGCGGCTCCCCCGTAAGCTCCGCGGAAATTTCGATAACGCTGCACACCGCCTCCGGACATCGCGCCGTGCCACGAAACTCATGCCTACCGCCGTCATTCACGAAGCGCATCTCTATGGAAGAAAATTCCAGAAATTCCGAAGGATTGCGTTCGTCGCGCCAGATGACGGTACCGTTGCGCAGCGTGAGATCTCGCTGGCGGAGCAGCCACTGCAGATACGCCAAGTCCTCGTCGCTGCTGCTCTTTTCGGCAGTCATGTCGCCGATGCGTACACCCCCACCTTGCTTCCATGTGATTTCCAGGGTGGGCGCATTCACGATGAAGCGTTCAAAGATGAGATCTCCCAGAATCAGACTCCAAGGGCTTACCTGCACTTCGATACCGCCAAGGCGCAGCGACGAGTGATCACCCAACTTTCTGCGCACACGTAGTCCCCCTGTCTTAAAGGAAGGAGACCAACCGTCCCAACGCGCATGCAGGCGTTGTATCAACACCGGTCTACCGATCTGGGCGCTCAGATAGTCCTCGATCTTAGACTTGTGCGCAGGTAGATTCGGCCACCACAGCCGCAGCGCGACAACCGCGATCGCAATCAAGAACACCAGGATCAGGGCTCCGTAGAGCAGCTGGCGAAGGACGTGCAGGGTGGTCGCAATCATAAAGCACCAACGCATTCGAACAAGCGCGCGGTGGCCGTTCTCAGTGGCACAAAAAACTCCATATCGTGTCGTTCGAGTGTGCTTCGTTGCGACGCGCGGACCGTCGGCATTTCAAGCCTTGCAGGGGCCACGACCTGAACGATCGTATACGCCTTTTGTCCGGCCGATGGGGTCATCCGTCCGCCCGAGATTTACTAACAACGCCATTTACCTAACCTAATTATTGCTAAACCAGACTACGCGATCCAAACGCTGCACGGGAGGAATCCTCATCGATGATGCCGCGGAAAGACCCATTTGGCCAGATTCTTTGTGACCTGGCGAGCAGCATAGAACTCTCAAAACAATTGGAAACAGAACTGGCACGGATACGCCGACTTGCCGCTCGTCGAGAGGGCAATGACCTAGACTTCATATCCCCGCTCCAGAGCGAGTGGGCGGACGTAGGTCCAGCTCGTCTTACGCTGTAGGCGCCTCACAACAGCACCACATCGTACTCTTCCTGATGGTAGGTTGCCTCGACCTGCACGTGTATCGGTTTGTTGATGAAACCATGCAGGTCCGCCAGCGTGGTGGCCTCGTCGTCGAGCAGCATGTCCGTTACGGGTTGGGACGCGATTACCAGAAATTGGTCGGCATCGTATTGCCTCGCTTCTCTTAGAATTTCACGAAAGATCTCGTAACAGATGGTTTGCGGTGTTTTAACGACACCACCACCACTACACACGCTGCAGGTCTCGCACAAAACCATCTCCAGACTCTCCCTGTTGCGCTTTCGGGTTACCTCGACGAGTCCAAGCGGTGACATGTGCGTAACAAACGTCTTGTTTCGATCCCGTGCGAGCGCTTTTTCCAGCGCTCGCATAACCTGTCGTCGATGTTCGGGATCAACCATATCGATAAAATCGATAATGATTATTCCCCC
>JBFGKR010000316.1:0-3199 GCA_041576575.1 Arenicellales bacterium
AAAAGGCTTGACCGATTCAGACATTGACGACCTAGTCGCTTATTACGCGAGCATAAAGCTGACCGTGGAGCTGCCAACGGGCGTCGACGGCGATCGCCGTTGAATCCGGGCGGTACGAAAATCGCAACGGCCGTATCAGGGCGACGTAAACTCGAGACTAGCAGCTCCAATACGAACGGGCGGTGCAACTTCGAGAAGTGGATGGCTTTTGGTTTGGCATATCCGCCGACCTTGTCCCGGCGACGGTTGCCGCCGGCCTGCGCGCAGCACGGGTTATATATCTTCCAGTTTCGCAACGGCGCTTGTGGCCGACGTTTCGGACCCGCGCCGGAAACAGGCTTGTGCGACGGCGCAGCACTTCGACATTTGCTTGATTTGTGCACGACACGGTTACGTTATTGAGGCACACCCGTTAACCGCCACCGCCGCACGAACGACGAAGTCGTTCGAGCAGATCCAGCTTCTGAAGTGCTTCGAGCACGTCCAGATTGCGCGAATTGCAATGCGCATCGACCGGCATGTTCAAAGGTTCCCAGTGATATTGCACGGGCCGACCGCGCTCGACGTCGCCGATCAAAATCTCTGCCACAGGTTTGCCTACGCTCAGGTCGGCGTGCGCTAAGCCCTGGCCCGTGACAAAGGTATGCAAACCGCCGTCGTCGTACTCTTCCTTAATGTGAATATGCCCCACCAACAGCTTCTTGACGCCTAATCCGAGCAGTCTCTCGCGAAGCCAGTCCGCCTCCCCTAAACCGTTGATGTCGTGACTGCGCACCGGATCGGGATCGGCCAGCGGTCGGTGCGTGAATACGACGTACTCGTGTATGGGTCCGCCTTCGACGACAACCGGAAGTTCTTGTAGCAGGCGCATGCGCGCCCCGCGATGGGGCGGCCAGAAGTCCGCTGCCGTGTCGATATTTACGAATTGAACGCCGCCGAGTGTGAATGCGCTGTTCAGCGGGCCGATAGTTTGCGTGAAGCGCTCGTGCGTCGAGCGCCAACCGCTGTGAAATTCGTGGTTTCCAATGGCGATGAACGAGGGGATCGACGCCGCTTCGAAGGCCCTCAATGCACGCTCGAAATCGCCCGGATCATAATTGAAATCCCCCAAATGCAGGAGAAAGTCGGCGTCTAGATCAGCGGCTCGCCGCAGCACCCAGAGCAACTCTTTGTTACCACCGGTGTCGCCGATGGCGGCGAAACGGAACCGCTCGGGTGTCGGCAGGCGCCACGCGAAGTGAACCGCTTCCTCCGTCTGTGACTGACCCGCAACGGTGCGCATCAAATTATTCCGTTGTTCGCTCCAACGACCTTCATTGGCCGTGCTGGACAACAAGGCGCCGGCGTGCACGTTCTTAAGAATCACACGCCAAACTTGGCCGCTTCGGGCACGCACCGTCAGCCGCGGCTCGGGAACGAAAGCACGAAACATCAATGCGCCGTCGTCCGTAATCGATTGAAATATCGCGCCCTCCGCGTCAGCCTGAACGCCGTTTACATAAACATGCGTCGACGCTTCCTCGGATACGAATTGCAAAGGTGGATAACGAATTCCCTGCACGTAGGAGAAGCCCACCACGGCGGATCCCAGACCCAGGCCCAGAACAAAAAGCAATCTCCGTCGCGACCGATTCACGACCCGACACCGCCATCAGTGATGATGCAAATACACACCTTCCTGTACATTCTCATTCCGGCCCAGATACGCACCTCGTACACAATCGAACGCGATGCCACGACGGCGCTGCCAACCGATCACCGTTCGGCATGTCGGTATGATCCGTTAAGCGTCATTCGCGTAAGAATTCACATTCCTGCCGCGGAGCCTTTCGATAATTTTTCGTAGGCACGCGGCCACGATTGACAGTGCGAGTGGTATGGGGAGCAAGTATTGAGGTCTTGAATTATACTAACGCGACGAATACGAATCATTCCATAACCGCTTTTACTGCACACGTGTGCGCCTCGCTGCGGTCGTCCACAGGTTTTGCAGAGCAAGTTCGGACAATGGTGAACGGTAATTCCGTAATAGGACCCGTGTTGACGATCACCGACCTGACTATAGACGGCACCAATGATCAGGAAACGCTAATCGGCAGTCACGACCACAGCGTCTGCTTCGATCAGACGTGTCCAACGGATCGGCGGCTCGGGGCCGGGAGCGGGAACGCCCCGCGAAGGTTCCCGCGCAGCCGCGACGCAGAATACTACGTGGCTGGACGGCTCCTGCGCCAACAACTCACTTGCAGCAGCTCGGGGGGCGTCACTTACGCGGGCTTCTCCGAATCACTAGCTTCAAGCCAGACCACGTATCGTCGACTGCACAGACTGCCACGTCAACGAGCGCCAGAGGTCGAGCCGGCTCACGCACCACATTCTCCCTGAGATCGATGGATACCCCGGACGCCTTCTTCGGCCAAGACAGCCAAATCGCTCCGTCGCGACGGATCTCGCGAAGGCCCCGCTGGAACTCGCTACTGAGTCGAGAGCGATACTCGGCGAAGACACGGATTATGTCGACAGGAGCACGCAATCGCGGTGAGACGGCTGCCTCGTCCGGTAGCGGCGTCAATAGGTCCGCATAGCGGGAGCGCGCGCCCCTGGTCTTTGACCTGGAAGCCGCCTTCATGCCTGGCTACTCGGAAAGAGCGGTACCGGAACAGCTTGCCATCGCTCGTTACCTGCGTCACGCCCAACCACCAAGCTCAGGCGCGCGAGGCTTGATTTGCGTTCCGTCGGACGCCTCCTTGGAAACCAGCTGCTTGCACATACCGCAGCTGCACCAAGCCACTTTTGTATGGTTTAGTCTCCACGAGCCGCAGGCTCTCTACGGGACCACTGCCGGCGAATAACGGTCTCCCTGCACCAAGAAAAACCGGAATAAAAGACAGCACATACTCCGTAATGAGACCGGCTAAACGGAACGAAGATGCCAATTGCGAACCGCCCACGAGCCACACCCGCTTGTAACCACGTTCACAGACATGACGAATTAGCTCCGCCGGAGTAGCCGACGTAAAGCGCACCTCGGGTCGTTTTGACTCGAACTGTCGGTTTGTGACAACCCAACAAGGTTTTCCGGGATGAGGCCAATCGCTGAAGGAGAGGGCTTGCTCGTAGGTCCTACTTCCTTCAATGAGCGCATCAACAGTCTTGTAGAACTCGCCGTAACCATAGTCGTCTCAATCTTCGTTGTAGG
>JBFGKR010000317.1:0-3193 GCA_041576575.1 Arenicellales bacterium
GATCAGACCGGCGACGAAGGCGTGGATGCTGGTCGGTGCCGCGTGGAAGGTACTCAAGCCGGTCGCGGTGACGAATGCGCTCACCGCGGCGAACAGCACCGTGGCGATCATGATACCCACGGCCATACGCGGCACACCCACCGCGAACAGATCACGAAATGCGGAGGAAAAGCAAAAACGGCCGTATTGCAGGCACATACCGTAAATGAAACCGAACCAGAGGTAGACGGAGAGATAGATGTAGTACTCGTTGTATATATAAGTCGCGATGCTGATGAACGCGAAAAAGGCGGCGATCCCGTATGCCCAGAGGCGTTTTGTACGCAGGTCGTTCTCGACCTTGGCCGCCTCTGTCACGGCGACATCTAACGCTGTCGTGCTCATACTCTTGTCCCCTCGTTCATGTATTTTTTATTCGCTGATAAATCTGTACGATGGTGCGATATCGAAACACGCCGCTCAGTTGCCGAAATTCCCGGGTCAGCTCGAATCCCGCCAGATCGCGGCGCAGAGAGGCGGGTAGCGTCTGCGATGAATCACTCCGGATTACGACGATTGCCTTGTCGCCGTCGGGCGTTGACCGCGGACCCGCATCGTAGTAACCCGACAACGGGAACTCCCAGCTGAAACGCAGCGAAGACGTGGCGAATTGCGGCGGTGGAGCTGCATCGCGGTCGCCAACCCCGCGGCGGTAGACGATCGGTTTGTGCGTGAACAGATCCAGGATCGGAACCGATATCGCCGGGTTTATGATGGAATAGCGCTGCGGGAGCGTGTACACCTCGACGACATCTGCTGCGGCGGTATTGAGATAATCACCGGCCCGTTGCAGGTTTGCCGCGCTCATCGTCTGCACGAAAGCCAAGTGTCCCAATACGGCTACAACGACAGATGTCGCCGCTGCGGCGAGGACTACGAAGCGGCGTAAGATTGAGTCTGAAATCAAGCTCAATCCGTAGGCGGCCATCAGGGCCAACATGGGAAATACGATCACCGTGTATCGGATTCGCTTGACTTCGAGCAGCAGCAAAAGCATCAACATCCAGCCGATGATTAAAAAGCGTGCGTCTTTGCGCCGTACGGCAACGAACACGCCGACTACGGCGGCGATGACGACAAAAGGGTGTAATTGGAACAGGAAAGTCGAGACGTAACTCTCTCCCCAGCGGTGCAATCCCGGCAGTTGATAGGATCGCAAAAGATCGAGTTGCCGCAAAAATACATCCCCCCACCACAACAGCAGTGGAATGGCCAGCAAAGCGGTAGCGCCGGAAATCGCCAACATGCGGCGTAACACCACGTTTCCCTGGCGGGAAAGTTCGACCAAGCCGATCACGGGAACCACGCTGAGCATCAACCAAGTTGAATACTTCGCCATGGCGGCCAATGTGATCGCGGCGGCCGCCACAGCGACGCGGAGCGTGCCGCCCGTTTGCACCGCACGAACCGTCGCGAAGACGGCGAGGGTAAGAAAACACATGCTGGGCACGTCGACCATTACCAGCGGCACCTGGATGAGCAGATACGGCGTCGCGAGCAGCAGCGCACCGGCCATCAAACCCAGCTGTTTCGACCACAAGTCCCTACCGATATAGTACGTGAGCAATACCGTGGTGGCGAACAACAAAGTGGTCGAGACCTGAATGGCAAAGCGCGATTCTCCGGCCACTTGTAGCGCGAGCCCAAACAGAAATGGCACTAGGGGAAGATCCGTCCACACGGGGATTGCGTAGCCCCATTCGCGCAAGAAATAAGTCACACCGTAGAGCTCGATAGACTTCGCTTGGGAAAAATAGCGCGCGCTGTCTACTATAATCTCGGGCTCCTTCCAGAATACGGTGCCGATCGCAAACGCACCCACGAACAGTAGCAACGGCTGCCGCCGGATGCGGCCGATTCGAAGTGCGAAGAGGTACGCCGCCCCCAACGCGGCGCAAAGACTTACAAAGAGCAGCGCAATGTCCGCGTCGGCGAACACCCACTGCCAGCTAGTTAAGCGGTTATCGTCCGCAGCGCGGAAAATGTACAACAACAAAAACGCGCCGAGTGCGAGCAGCGCGACAAGAATACAACGCGTTCCGTGTTCGGCCCGACTCAGCGATGTGACAGTCGGGAAGGCGCTGTCGCCCGACGTGCAACCGCCAATGGAAGGACTGTGCATTCGTTCCGGCTCACAGCTGCTCATTCTGCTTGGCACTACGAGCGCACCTTCTCCGCCGCCGCTCCCGTATCTCCGGTCATTGCCTGCCAGGAGATTACACGATCGTGGCTGTCGATCTTGTCTACAAGTTCGGCGTACGCGACGTCGTTCCCCGTCAAATCCACCACCTCCACATCGTGCAGCCTCGATTGTACGTCTATCATTTGAGCCGCTTCTTCCCTGGGGCCGTCGACCAATAGGTGCAGGATATTCATGGCGCGCTCTCCGATATCGCTCAAAATTGTGTCACAGCACCACGATGCGGTCGGCCTCGTGGCTCATCACCGCGTTGTCGAACTGACTACCGCGCACGATGTTTTCCGGAACGGCGCTGAGATCGACGCTGTGCTCCTCGGCGCTGTGGCGGCATACACTCATGGACACCCCCTTCAACGTCGACAGGTTTGTGAATTCCACGTTTCGCAACAAGTGCGTGCCACCGTCCATAGCGAAGATGACAACATCGTGCCCTTTGCTGCTCGCCGCCCGCGACATACCAACGATGTGTTCGAGATGCCGATCGCTGTTGACCAGAATACCCAGTTTCACTTTGTGCCCTTTGTGCAAATAACGATGCAATACATAGTCCCGCACTACTCGAAATCGCCGAAACAAGCAGTCGTCATCAATAAGGCAAGACGTGATCGTATTCCGGTATACGATTCGAGATCTGATCGAACGCGAGGTACTCCGCGTAATCCTGATCTTTGATGTCCGAGTAAATGGGTATTTCCAGCTCCTTTATGGTTTCCAAGTTTGCCACGACGCTCTCTGTACGGGCGAGTTTTCGATTCAACACGTAGACGTCGACGCTGTCGTCCATCAGCGTCAGACCGATGGACATCCTGAGCGCCTCTTCCGGTCGATCCGTGACGATGACCGCAATTTTCCTGCTCATGATCTCACCCCCCTCGAGATCGGCGTTGATACTTCCGCGGACAAACACCATGTACTGCCGCTACCCGTTTCCGTTGCCGAGGCGCGGGTGCGCGA
>JBFGKR010000318.1:0-3156 GCA_041576575.1 Arenicellales bacterium
GGCGAAGAGATCCACTGGTCGATGTCGGTGCTTTTCGACGCAATGGGGGCTCTGTCATCCAAATATAATGACCGTCCCGCTCAAGCGTCCCGGCCCTACGATAAGGATCGAGATGGGTTTGTAATATCCGGTGGCGGTGGTGTCCTGGTTTTGGAAGAGCTCGAGCATGCGGTGCGGCGAGGCGCGAAAATCTACGCTGAGTTGGTCGGCTACGGGGCAACATCTGACGGCGCGGACATGGTACAGCCGTCCGGTGAGGGCGCAGTGCGCTGCATGCAGCAAGCGCTGGAGCACATTGACACTGCGGTGGATTACGTCAACGCTCATGGAACCAGCACGCCAGTGGGGGACGTTCGGGAACTGGAAGCCCTGCGGGAAGTCTTTGGCGACAAGATGCCGCCGATCGGCTCAACTAAATCGATAACCGGGCATGCGTTGGGCGCAGCAGGCGTAAACGAGGCAGTTTATTCACTGCTAATGATGGATCAGCAATTCATTTCGGCATCGGCCAACATCGAAACGCTCGATCCTGCAGCGGCCGGCTTTCCCATCGTTAGATCGGTGCAGGATCAGGTGGACCTCGACATCGTTATGTCGAACAGTTTCGGTTTTGGCGGCACAAACAGCACGCTGGTGTTTGCCAAGCACCGGGGCTGACGCCCTTCATCCAGCTGGCGACGAGCGTTCCCGGACGATGCGCCAACGCCCGTCCCGTCGTTTGAGCACCATCTGTTTGCGCACGCGATCTTTGTAGGTATTCGAGCGGTAATGCTGAAGGAACGTCGCTCGTGCCTCGTCTTCGCCTTGCAGCTCGATCGCGACTTTTTCCAACTTGATCGAGATGGTTCTGGACGGGTTTACGCGCTCACGGCGCTCGCGTCTCCAAACCTCATGTTTCACGTTGTGGGGCGGAGCGAATTCCTTATCGTAAAACGCGAGGTACGCATCGGCGTCACCGTTTGACCAAGCCGTAGCCCAATCGAGTAACATTGCCTCGATATTCTGTTGATACTCCGCCGGCGCAGTCGGCGCCGCGGGCTGCTGGCTCGGTGAACCGTTCCTCCTGATTTCCCCTGGCGCCCTGGCCGCGGCAACCTGCGATCCCGGTTCCGAATTCTGTTGATACGCGGTCGGCGCCGTGGGCTGCTGGCTGGGCGGAGCATTCCTCCTTGTTTCATCTGGCGCCCGGGCCGCGGCAACTTGCGATCCCGGTTCCGATAGGCGCTCAGCCGTCGGTTTCCGCGCTCGCTGTTCCACGTTCGCGGTGAATTGCTCGAGGGAACCTACCTTATCACGCAGCACCGGATTATCCTCATCAATCAGCAGCGCACCTGTATAAGCGGCGCCAGCCATTGCCACGTAGATATCACCTAGATTTTCGTACGCGTCCCCATATTCAGGGTCTACCCGGAACGCCTTTTTGAACATCTCAATGGCGTCATCGTAACGCTCGATATGCGCGTAAATAATCCCGAGGTTATTATAAACTTGGGGAGCTTTTGGGTAGTCGATGGTGAGTTCCAACAAGATTTTTATCGCTTCGTTGTACTCCCCATCTTCGGCCAGGGCGAGACCCTTCAGAAATCGCGCTTTGGGGTTGTTTGGATCCTGAGCGAGCAAAGCTTCTAACCGCTCCAAAGCCGCCGCGATCTGGCCCTGGTGGAGTAGCGGCTCGATATCATCCACCGTCTCCGCCCATGCGACCGGACCAGCGGATATCACCGCTGTGATGCCTGCCACGACAACCCACCATCGCATGCAATCAAACAATGGGTAGGGTTTGAGAACTCTTGCCCGCTGGATCATTTAGTTACCATTTGGCGCTACGCATGTTGGGTATTTTAAGCCGGTTCGAGGTCTGGCCGAAAAAGCGCTTTGGAATGCGGGCGCGGCTGCAATTTTTTCGCCAACACGGCGATTGGAGGCCAAAAACGGCGTTCCGGCCATCAATCTGCGGTAGGTTGGGCTTGTTAGCCAGAGTCACCAGACTATAGTTATAGATCAGGGGGAATATCCGGATCGAATAGATGGTGCGCCGCGCGCCCGACGAAACAAGTCGACGCAGCGCCGCTCGCGCATCCTGAAATCTATGACGCAAGAGAGCCATGTCGCGCGACGGGTGGGATAGTAATCAAGATCACACAGTACTGTGGGCCGGCAACGACCAGCCGGAGAACGGTGCGGAAGAGGCGTGTGTGATCCTATTGCACCCCCCCAACTTAATCCGCCATCGCCGCATTACGTTGCGCAGAGACAATTATGTTGCCGGTCGCGACAATCAGTGCGATCTCGCCCTCGACCTTAGCACGATCTCACGCCTGCACGCAGAACTGGTACGGGATGACCACGGCCACTGGTGGGTTCACGATCAAAAATCCACTAATGGTACCTTTGTCAACGACCGCCGCGTCGAGCGCGAGCGTCTTACGGATGGAGATCAGATTCGTTTCGGTGAGGTCATATTCAAGTTCTTAACCGGCGACAACATCGAGTCGGCGTATCACGAGGAGATCTACCGTCTCGCGATTAAGGACGGACTGACCGGCGTCCATAACAAGCGCTACCTGTTGGACTTCCTAGAACGCGAAATGGCCGGCGCGGTCCGTCACCAGCAGCCGCTCACATTGGTCCTGATGGATGTCGACCGGTTCAAGCGGATCAATGACCAACGTGGGCATCTGGCTGGAGACGCGGTACTGAAAGAAATCGCACGCCGCATTCAGCCTCGTATGCGCCGGGAAGAGCTATTCGCCCGCTACGGCGGTGAGGAGTTCGCGGCGGTATTGACCATGACTCCGCTCGCAGGCGGCATTCGCTTTGCCGAACAATTGCGCCGCTTGATAGCCGGAGAACAGTTCATCTTTGAGAACGCTCGCTTCCCAGTCACCATGAGCTTTGGTGTCGCAACCACGCAGGACGAACAGGATATCACCTCCGTGGAGCTCATCAAGCGTGCCGACGCCGAACTTTACAAAGCCAAGCACAGCGGGAGAAACCGAGTATCCCCCGCGCTGCCGCGTTCCGATTGACTCTCGGAAGATCCCGGCATCAATCGCCTCTCAAGATCAACTTATTTGCGTTTTGAAACGCGATTCGTTCCGCTACTTCCCGGGGCATTTGGGCAAGCCAACTGCGGTGCTCGGCGATAATCTCGAC
>JBFGKR010000319.1:0-3149 GCA_041576575.1 Arenicellales bacterium
GGACGTTGAAGGCGTGCGGCGTAGTGGACCTGGATGTGGTGGTCAGAGACGAAGATGTGGCTGCTACGGTTCGTCGCTCGAGGCTGAATCGACGGGGCATGACCATAGAAGTGCGCACGGTATCTGAGTTGCGCAGCGACGCCATCAAGGCGGATGCAAACACTGTCCTGATCGTGTTCGCGGATTGTCTCGTCGAAGAGTCGCTCATCAGGAAAGTTCTGCGGGCCGAGGGCGAGTGCGTGTTGGTGGACACGCAACCGACCGTGGATGCGCAGCAGAAACGGCAATCAGGCGGTGGTCCGGTGTTCACCGGCGTCGCCGTGGTCCGGGGTTCCAGAGTCCCAGCACTTATTTGGACGGACCCGGCAACGACTTCGCCACTCGAGTCGTTGGCGGACGTCCAGCATATCGATGTAAACGCCCTTCCCACGTTCGACGGTGCGATGCGCCGCGACCGCCGTCGTATGTGGATGCGGGTTGGCGGTGCGGGGGACTTGGCCGTCGCAGAGGCCCGTTTGATCGAAGGAGCTCAGAAGGGGTCTCTCGATTGGCCCGCGCAAGTCCTGCACGCGCCCGTCGAAAACTGGGTCGTCGCTCGGCTCTGCCAAACCTCGGTAACGCCAAATCAACTCACCTTGGTCACTAATATCGTAGCGTGGGGCGTCACGGCTATGATCCTCGCCGGCCATATGGTCAGCGCGCTGCTGCTGGCGGCGGTGGTCGGAATCCTGGACGGTATTGATGGGAAACTCGCGCGCGTAAAATTGATGACCTCTAGGATCGGTAAGTTGGAGCACGTTTTCGATATGATGTTTGAGTATTCCTGGTGGTTTGCGCTGGCATGGGTGCTTTCCCAAGGTGACACCGCTGCGCCCGTTTTCATAGCAGGCCTGGTATTGATTGCTTGTAATTTCGCCGACACCGTATTCTCAGGCGTTTTCTGGTTCTTCAAGGGGCGTGAACACGGCCGGCGATTGGACAACTTCACGCCTTTCGATTTGGCGGTTCGCAAGGTGTCCGGCAGGCGCAACATTTACGTCTGGATCATCTTGTTGACCGCTCTCGTTAGCGGTGTCGAACAAGGACTCTGGGCTGCGGTGATCTGGGGATTGATCACGATCCTGGTGCGCGGAGGGAGGACTATTGTCCATCTGCGCGACCGGCGCGAACAGGCCGACTTCGAGTTTGTAGTGCGTTAGCCCAAAGTCGAGTAGCAGTCGCTCCATTGCTTCGTCGTCATGCGGAGTTCTTGGAGCAATATGTGGGCACGACGTCTCGGTGCTGGGGGTCGGGCAGATCTTGCGACCGCCGCCATTCGTCGAACGCGCTCATTTGATGTACGCAGCTCAAGGCGCAACCCGGGCTGCAGCTCTTGCGAGTGTGGAATTCGCGGCGCACGTCGTCACCGGTGTATTCCGAGATCGGCTTGTTCGGGTAACCCCTTCGTTGCGAACACAAGTGTACGTTGCCGTCTTCGCATACATACAAGTACCTTGCTCCGGCGCGACATTTCCAATCATTGGCTTCGCCGAAAACAAGATTCTTCTGAAATAGATGGTGATTCAATTTGTGCATTACTGATCGGGAGCGCGCGCCGATTTGGCGGTAGACCTGAATTTGTGTTTCATTCAGGGATTCGAGACGCCCGGATTCGTCGTGCAGCACGCCGACCGAGTGATAGAATCCGTAATGCCGCGCTCGTGCTGCTACTTCCAAGGCGTCTTTCGTTCGTTCATCGCTCACGCCGAGTACGGAATTAATATTGACTTTGAATCTGGCATGGCGACTCAGAAGCTCTAGCTTGGAATCTACCGCCCTCAGACTTTTCATCGACACCGAGTCGGGTTCCAGATTGTCGATGCTGATCTGCATTTCCTGAAGACCACAATCGTTCAGCCTTTCAATACGTTCTCTATTGAGGCGAAATCCGTTGGTGATCATGGTCGCAATCATACCGTGGTCCCTTATGCTGCGGATGACTCGTTCGAGTTGCGGATGCATGAGGGGTTCACCGCCGGTGCAAGTCACTGCCGCGGTGGACAAACGCGCAAGCGCCTCTATGCTCTCCCGTAATCGATCGATTTCCACGGGCGCGGAATGGTCGTCGTATTCGTTGCAGTAGCTGCAGCTGAGGTTGCAGCGACGGGTGACGACCAATTGCGCGAGGAGGGGGTTGTAGCGCGACGACAGTGCTTTCCACAGGAACTTTGCCGCGGCTCGATAACGTTCGAGACGCTGGTGCCGGGTATTTGCTTTTCGTCGCACTCTCGTAGCTTGTGAAGTCTTGTTCATTCTTGGGAATTCCGGACATCCGACCGTCGGGGTGCGCCCCCGGGTTCCGCGAGGCAGGGACGGTACCGGCGGAGGGATTATTGATGAGTGGGGCGGGTGGCATCAAGTCAAACTGCGGCAGGTTCACAAGGGTGTGAAAAAATTTGGGTTTTTTCATTTTTTTCGCTATAAATACGGCCTGGGATCTAAGTCCGAGTCATTCGGAGCTGTCCTTCCCGGTCGCATTTCCAGTAGCTGTAGAGCAACGGCGGTTTCTGTATCCGAGAAAGCGCGAAGAACACGTACAATTCGCAGACGAGCAACAACGTGGCTAACTCATTAAAAAAATTGAAGTTTTTAGCGGTCCTGACGATGCTTGCCGGGTCCTCCGCGGTGCAAGCGGTGGAGAGCTGTGCCGTCCTCGCGGCCACTCCAAAAAAAGCCATCGAGGCCAGCCAAGTCCACGGCCGAGCGCCGCTCCCGGTTAAGATCCAGGCGGACGCGATCGACTTTCCACGCCGCAACGTCGTCCATCTGCGCGGTTACACGCAATTAATTCGAGGCGGACATCGCGTCTATGCCGACGAGCTAATCTTCGACAAAGCACGTCAGGAAATTGAAGCGCGGGGTTTGGTGACTTTTCAAACGCCCGAAGGAGACCAGATCAAGACCTCGGTGCTGCGGTACGACGTGGCGCAAAACCGGATGCTGTCCGGGCCCGCGGAGTTCGTGCTGGCGACCCGAAACGCCGAACTGGTGCGGGCGTCCGGGGACTCCGTTGCCGCGCACGGGACTGCACAACAAGTCGTGTTCGAAAACCTGGACGTCATGTCCATGACGGGCGTTCGGCTGACCACGTGCTTGGACGGCAGGGACGA
>JBFGKR010000320.1:0-3139 GCA_041576575.1 Arenicellales bacterium
ATGGCGTCCATCGCTACGGGTGACGCCGATCCGCGTGTGCGCAAGGCCGCGGTCTGCAAGCTCGACAATCAAAAGCTGTTGAGTGCGATTGCCGGTGTTGATGAAGATTGGCGGGTGCGGCGTGCCGCCGTCGAGCGCATCCGCGACGAACCGGATTTGTGCGAACACGCGAAAAACGACGATAGCTGGCAGGTTCGCGCGGTGGCGGTTGCGCGCATAGTTGATCACGCGACGCTGGTTAATCGGGCCAAGTGGGACAAGGCGTGGCAGGTCCGGAAGGCCGCACTTAAAATGCTCGACGATCAGACAGTGCTCGCCAACCGTGCGAAAAACGACGAAGACTGGGGCGTGCGACGCGCAGCGGTCCACAAATTGACCGACCAGCATCTTCTGGCGAACCGCGCGCAGTGGGACGAGGACGCGCGAGTGCGCCGCGCCGCAGTGTCGCAGCTTACGGATGACGGTGTCCTGGCGAAAATTGCGCGCAGCGATCCGGACAAGGCGGTACGGGATGACGCCGCCATCCGTTTGCAAAGCCTGACCCCGCACTCGGACCTTTCGTCGAACAAGACTGGAGATTAATCGGCGCGCTCCGCAGGAGCGAGCACGAATTAGAAACTAGTCTCTTGGTAGTTGTGGGCGCACGAGATACGGACTAAGCGCAGGTCGGTTCGACGGAGGCGCTCTTTTTATGAACGACTTTTTTCCTGTCATTCGACGAGCCGCGGAGACTATCGCCTCGCGAAAAAGTCTTTGATTCGGCGGGAACGAACAACGTGTTGTCCGATCAGTAGCAGCGCGACAAAAATCGCGGAGCCCGTGAGCAATTCGGTGGTGGAGTTCGCGTAGCCACGTACCGAACTTGCGATCATTTCATAAAGCAATATTACCGCCACCGCAAGCAATCCAGCACCCGCTATGATTCGCGACCAATTTCTTCTCAATAAGATTCCAAAGAAACAAACCGACGAAGTCACCCAAACAGCAAGCAGCATACTCACACCAGGCGGCCAATCCCGGTCAAAAAGTATCTTCAATACAAGTGCAAACGATCCAAAGATAAAAACGACACCACAGGAGACCGCAAGGACGATTAGGGTGGGAGGCCACTTGTCGTGCGCGGCTTGTATTTTGGTGGCTCGACTTCGTCCTCGAATTGCCATCCGACGAATCAACCAAAGAAGTGCGTGACCGAGCAGCCAGATCGCCAAAGCGACAGGGGCAAAAACGATCCCGGGCGGATGACCTTTTGCCGTCACGAGCATAACACAGCCAACAGCGCCGATAATCGCCCAGACAACATGTAGCCAACGGAATACGGGTTTTAAGTAATTCGTATTCAAGTATGCTTTCGATATGCAGCGAAGTGCGACTTTATGCTTTCTGAAATGCTAGTACGTCTCGGGAAAACCCTCGGGAAATCTTCCCAATTTCCCTGAATATGGTCAACGAGCGTGGGTCCTGTGCTTGAAACAAGCCAATCAAGGCCGGCCCCGGTTTCGCCTGTTGCACCCGCGCGAACGTGCGTCCGCTCGGAATGAAACCACGCAATGGAGCCGGTTCTTCGCCTGTATGCACGACAGCCTCTCGCTATCCGAGACGACTCAGCGGCACAACTAAAGGCTGATCGTTGCGGCGCTACGCGACGCGGCGGCAACGGGCGTCAAAGCCTCCAACCATTCCTCCAGGTGGTCCTCCAACATCCAATTGTTCAGCACCCACTGACGCAACCGATCGCCCTCCTCGCTCGCCGCGTCTAAATCGTTCACCCTTTCCAGAATCGCATTCACCCACGACTGAGTGTTATTGGGCACACGCTTCACCGGCGCACCGCGGTAAGGCTCGATGTCGGTACAAACTACTGGCCAGCCCACGGCACCGTACTCCAGCACACCACGATTGCTCTTGGCATCGTTAAATCGGTTGTGCGCGAGCGGAGCTACAGCAAGATCGAGATTGAGACTGGCTAATTTATCGGGATACTGTTGGTACTGCACTCCGGAGTGGATCTCCGTGAGGTACGGCTTGATTGCATCGGGACACATACCGAAACATACCCACTCCACCTCCGCCGCAGTGGCTCTAACAACCTCCGTCAGGAGCGCGAGGTCCTCGGGTTGCTGCTGCACAACCGCCCACCCTACCCTTGGCTTCGCACTTTGCCGACGCCTGGAAATCAAGGATTCCCAAACATCCCGCCGCAGGTAGTCAGGTACGATGCGAACCTCATCGGTTATGTCCGCGTACGCTTCGGCCAACGGCGCCGTCGCGACCAACAAACGGTCGCTCAAGGCTACCGCTTTGCGCAAACGCTCAGGCACGTCCTTGTAATCGGACTGGTTGAGCCACATTTTCTGAAGAGCCTGCAAGACCAAGTCGTCCTGACTGAATACCGTAAACACGTCGTTGAACCTGCGATATCGCTCGAGACCTTTCAGTTGCAGGTCGCGAATCGCGTTGTGCAGGAGCAATACTTCAGGTTGTGCCCGCTCCAGTTCTGCGATAGACGGGACACGAGCTCGGTTCTCATCCGCGGGCAGAAACGCGCATTGCAACTGGCCGTGCTGCTGCAGCGTTTGCAGCGGCTCCTGTACACGGCACATGCTCGATCCGTCGACCAAACCACCCGCAATAATTCGTAACGGGCCGGGAAGATTGCGATCCCAGATCACGTCCGTTTCCAGTTCGAGGTTCCAGTGGCGCTTTACCAGGCTCAGATGGCGATTGTAGGCTGGATCACTAGTCAGTTTCGGCAGCCAGCGTTCGAGCATAGTCGCGTTCTCTCGCCGGGCGCGCTCCATCTGCTCAGGATCGGAGCGTTTATTCCGATTTTTCTGATACAGACTCACGGAACCATGGTGAATAAGTGTGACAAATGGCGTCCAGACAATTTTGTAGCCAGCCTCGCCGATCTTTAGGCAAAGGTCCACATCGTTGAAAAGCACCTTCAACCTTTCTTCGTCGAAACCACCGACCTGGAAAAACAGCGACTTTCGAACCAGAAGGCAAGCGGCGGTCACCGCCGAGTAGTTCTGCGCCATCTGCATGCGTCCCATATGACCGGGTTGTTGCATCGGCAGACCAATGCCCACGTGATCTGCGGTCCCGGTCATGCCTACCACGACCCCCGCATGCTGGA